>JAQWHO010000127.1 GCA_029249355.1 Thalassotalea sp. | reverse complement strand
GATGCCCTTGCACAGGCGTTACACTTTCCACTGAGCCAATGAAATCAGCAGGAACTACATTATTACTTTGATGGAGGTATTGATAAAAAGCATGCTGACCATTAATCCCTAATTCGCCCCAAATCGAAGGAACGGTTGCGTAATCAACTTCATCACCATCCCAAGATACTGACTTACCGTTACTTTCCATTTCAGCTTGTTGTAAATAGGCGGCGAGCATATGTAACGTTTGATCATAAGGAAGTATGGCTTGAGATTTGGAATCTAAGAAAGTTGTGTTCCAAACACTTAACATAGCCATAACGACTGGCATGTTTTGTTCTAATGGCGCATTAATAAAATGCTGATCCATTTCATCAGCGCCAGATAATAACGCTTTAAATTTATCAAAGCCTAAATCTAAAGCGATGGCTAAACCAATGGCTGACCATAATGAGAAACGACCACCGACCCAGTCCCACATGCCAAAAATATTTTCTTCTTGAATGCCAAATGACATTGCATTCTCTTTATTTGCTGTCACTGCAACAAAGTGCTTACCAACTGCTCTTTCATCGAATGAAGACGCTGTTAACCATTTAATCGCAGTTTTCGCATTCGTCATTGTTTCTGTTGTGGTAAATGTTTTACTTGAAACAATAAATAGTACTTTTTCTGGGTCTAGTGGACGCAGAATTTCAACAATTTGAGCACCATCAACATTCGAGACATAATGAACATTCACACTATGATCACTATAATGCTTTAACGCTTCTGTCACCATTTGAGGGCCAAGATTAGAGCCACCAACACCAATATTAACAATATCCGTGATACGCTTTCCTGAATAACCTTTCCACTTTCCTTCTCGAACTCTATTAACAAAGCCTTCCATTTTCGTTAATTGCGCCTGAACACTTTCAGTGACATTATCACCATCAACAATTAAAGGTTCGGTGCTTTTACGACGAAGCGCAGTATGAAGAACCGCACGATCTTCCGTTTTATTTATTTTTTCACCAGCAAACATTTTAGCGCGCCATTCAACGACTTGGCATTCATTTGCTAATTCAAATAATGTCGCCATAGTTTCGCTATCAATCAAGTTTTTAGAATAGTCCAACAGCATTTTAGGCAACTCAATTGAAAACTTATTAAAGCGATCATTATCTTGAGCAAATAAGTCATTCATATGTTGAGATTTTTTATTTAATGCTAATTGACTTAATTTTTTCCAACTATTTAAAGATTGGCGACTTGACATAACTCTTCCTAATGCATAGTTTGTTATCTGATGAGATAACCATATTCAAAAATGACAGCGCTGTCAATTTATAAATATGATTATAGATAATTAGTACTTTAGCATGTATCAACTGCTGAGCTTATGATAAAAGCTTGCTGCTTATACAATAAAGCAATATTCTACCATCCAAAATAACAATACTATCGAAATAACTATTATAATTTAAGGCTGTAAAGATAGATGAAAGCGACAATTAACGACGTAGCCAAACAGGCAGGCGTTTCGATAAAAACAGTGTCTCGTGTTATGAACAACGAGCCTTCTGTTCGCCAGCCTACCCGTGAAAAAGTTATGGAAGCGGTTAAGTCTTTAAATTATAAACCAAATTTAGCAGCTAGAAACCTTGCAGGAACTAAGGCTTATAGTATTGCTTTTATTTATGATAACCCAAATGCCTATTACGTAATTGATATGCAAAATGGTATTTTGTCGGCTTGTAAGAAGCAAGGATTTGAGCTACTTATTCATCCATGTAATTCAAAATCTGATGGTATATTGGATGAAATAACCAATATGGTTAAACATTCTAGAATTGCCGGTTTAGTGCTTACACCACCTTTTTCAGAAATGCCTGAATTTGTAAAACATATTTTAGATTTAGAAGTAGATGTTGTTCGAATAATGTCAGGTGATAATGCCCCTGATAACCTTTCCCCTTGTATCATGGTTAACGATCATCAAGCCTCAATGAGCATCACTCAACATTTAATCGATTTAGGGCATAAAAACATTGGTTTTATTGCTGGGCAATCAGAGCATATGTCAACGGTTGAAAGGCTTAGAGGTTATAAACAAGCACTAAAAGAAAATAATATTGATATTGATAAACGTTTAATTATCGATGGCGAATATTCATTTGAATCAGGTGTTCAAGGTGCCAAACAATTGATGGAAGGAGAGCTTCGTCCAACCGCAATTTTTTCTTGTAACGATGAAATTGCCGCGGGTGCATTATTTGCTTCGAGATTGATGGGCATTTCAATTCCAGAGCAACTATCAATAACGGGGTTCGAAAACAGTCCGTTCTCTCGTCAAACATGGCCGCGCTTAACAACCGCTAACCAACCGAATCCCAAAATTGCCGAAGGTGCGGCTAACTTACTTATTGCTAAGGCAAGAAAACAAGCACCAGATAATATTACCACTCAGTATACGCCTCAACTTGTGGTTCGCGACTCTACCAGTCAAGCCGTTCAGTAATATTATTATCTATTAACAATTTTAACAATTAGCTCATCGAAAACATGGCCAAAAGCTATGCATAAAAAAAGCGAAGTTAAACTTCGCTTTATATCGGCGCTCTGACAATTAAAGATTATCAGGATCATAGCCCTGTTTTATCTTCTCAATTCTTTCTTGGTGCCTGTGAT
Organism: Thalassotalea sp.; assembly: GCA_029249355.1. Lineage (GTDB taxonomy): Bacteria > Pseudomonadota > Gammaproteobacteria > Enterobacterales > Alteromonadaceae > Thalassotalea_H. The sequence continues at coordinate 27,756 of JAQWHO010000127.1, read as the reverse complement.
GTGCTTTTAACGCTGCAACAGCGAAAGCTCCAACAATCGCAACAATCGGTATTAAAAGCGATAACGTTTCAGCTTTCAATAATTGCTCTAACCATTCCATGATTAACTCCTTTTCACTTAATTTTATTATTCTTCGAAATAGGTTCCCCAACCATCATAATCAACTTTGCATTGTTTAGCCAATTCAAACATCGATTTTGCTTCGTCTTTTAAAATGTCTTCATCAAGTGGTTGCTCAGTAATAATATCGAAAGCAAAAACCTTAGCACCATCTTCCAATTCTGCTTCTTCAGGCTCTTCTACTTCAAAACCCATTTTAAATGCAGAAACAGCCGCTTTTTCTAATTGTTCAAAATCAGCCGATGAAAAGTGGTGCTCTATCGTATGATGTACTTCTTCATTGCTACCGTCTTCAATTAAAGCAGAAACCAGCGATTCAGTATGTTCAAACCATTCTTGTAACGATTCATCTATCATTGCTCAGCCTCTATATTTAATCGCTCAAATTGAGCTTTCATGTTATCACGGGTAGTATTTGTCAGTGCTCGAATATTATCTTTATTGACGCCTTCAAGTAAAATAGGCTCCATATATTCAATAATTATTTTTCCATTATCCCATCGGTTAAGGTCCACCTTTTTGTGCATATTACTCACACAAATTGGAATAATAGGCACATTCGCTTGTAATGCAGTTCTAAAAGCACCGGTTTTAAAAGGTAGTATACCTTTACCATTACTTCTTGTGCCCTCTGGAAACAACCACACAGAAAGGTTTTTATCTCTTATTTTCTTTGCCGTTAATGCAATAGTATTCATGGCTTTATTGGTGTTTTTCCTATCGATTAAAATATTACCTGTTAGCCAATACATTTGCCCGAAAAAGGGTATCCATTTTAAACTTTTTTTACCAACACTCACAGTATTCGGCAATACAGCATTTGCCGCCGTGAAAATATCATAACTATTTTGATGATTACAAATGTAGACTGCAGGAGAGATATCTTTTACTGATTCAGGGATTCTAACTTCAACGTCTAAACCAAAAACTTTCGTCACCTTACCTAAATATTTTGCCGTAAAATAAACATTATTGCGATGAAAAGGCCTTAATAAACAATAAAGACATGAAAGAATACAGATAATAACTAATACAACCGTCATTAAAATGATACGAACTAAAGCTAGCAACTTAACATCCTACTTTTATAAAGAAACGCGAGTATACACTAATCTTTCAGCTAAAATCGAATTTTCAATTTCACACATTAAAAGCTCATTTACTCTAAATTTAATATGAAGACGTATAGTTAGAAGTATCGAAATAATACCTTTAGAAAGTTAATTGAAGCACCTATATTCGTAATAAAAATATATTATTTAAAAACATTGAGTTAATAAAAAGTGAACTGTTTTTATGTAAACTCACTCTTTTTTTCTCACTAAGGTCTATAGTTAAGTGGTAGCCAATAATACTAAGCTTTAGCACCGCATAAGTTTAAAAAAATTATTGTTATCCACGTGATTACTGAATAAATAATAATAATATTCAAGTCCTGTAACACTTTATTGGCTTTTTGAAACACAAGGAAATAGTATATGAAAAGTTTTTTAGCTTTTGCCATTATGGTAATCAGCTTTAAGATCTTCGCTACTGCTAAAATTGAATCAAATGAAGCACTTGTTGTAGATCAAAGTAAAAGTTTCTCCTATCAATGGGGCATTGACGCACTCGATATTCCAAAATATCTATCAAATAATAGTGCTGAATCTTTAGGTTTAATTCTTCCTGAACAAAATGCTTTGAGTTACGCGAACATAGAGCTAACTAATGAGAATAATGATTGGTTAAGCGCTAGTAAAACTAAAAATAATTATCGCCTTTCAACCGTGATAAACACTTCTACTCATTCAAATAGTACAGGATTAAATGTTGCCTACAGTAATGGTCGATTTAGCGCTGAAACCGGTGTCGTTTCAAATTCTAATAACTTGTTATCAAGCGGCAAAGTTTACCTACAAGGGGCTTATAGTATATTTGATAATCAACAGTTAAATATTTCCTTAACCGCTAAAGTCGAAGCCCTAGATGAAAATAACGTAAAAAGTTACTTTGGCGAGAGTATATTAACTAACAACATTTCTATTTTCGAAGAGCATCACGCAACCAATACAACCCTCGGCATAGTAAGTACTTATTCTATCAATAAACAATGGAAAGTACTTGGTATGATCAGCTCGACAACACTAGATGATAAAATTGAAAGTAGCCCTTTAATTGACGATAACAATCTTCATATGGCTTTGATAGGTACCAGTTACGCTTTTTGATTATTAAAGAGGTAGTGCTAACATCTTAAAATACCAATAAAAAACGCTCAAACATAAAGCTTGAGCGTTTTTATTATCACATTAATAATTTATTAATAATCGAAATTCACATATCGATGATAAAGTTAGAATAAATCGTCTGGAATATTAAACATCGGATCAGCACCCGCTTTAATCGATGCCATTAATGATAAACGACGAGGTAATAACCTAGCGAAATAATAACGGGCAGTATGTAACTTACTTTGATGGAATGCTTCATCTTCAGAAATTTTTGCTAATGAAACTTCTGCCATTTTCGCCCAAACAAGCGCCATTGCGGTATAACCAAAAAGATGCAAGAAATCATTTGCCGCAGTACCTAATTCTTCAATATTACTAGACGCCGCTGATAAAACCTCTGACGTCGTTGTTTGAAGATCATCTATCGCTTGTGCAAGCGGTGTAATAAATTCCTGCATATTCTCAGCGTTAGTTTCATTAATAAATGCTTTAGCATCATCAATAAAAACCTGCATAAATTCGCCCTTACTACCGGCAATTTTACGTGCCAATAAATCCATGGCTTGAATACCATTAGTTCCTTCATAAATCTGAGCAATACGTACATCACGTACTAATTGCTCTTGTCCCCATTCACGAATAAAACCATGTCCACCAAAGACTTGCTGACCAGTAACAGTATTTTCAAAACCAAGATCAGTAAAAAATGCTTTTGCTAATGGCGTCATTAAAGCCGTTAGTTTATCCGCTTTAATTTGCGCATCACCTTCTCCGTAAGTCGCAATATCTAATTGCATGGCAATATATAATGATAATGCTCTAGAACCTTCATTTAATGCTTTCATGTTCAATAGCATACGACGAACATCACCATGAACCATAATAGAGTCAGCCGATTTTTCAGGAGACTTTACGCCTGAAAGTGAACGACTTTGTACACGATCTTTGGCGTATTCAAGGGCATTTTGATACGATCTTTCACCTGCTCCAAGTCCTTGGATGCCGACACCAATACGTTCAAAGTTCATCATAGTGAACATACAGGCTAAACCTTTATTTAATTCACCCACTAAGTAACCTTCAGAATCATCAAAGTTCATTACACATGTTGCCGATGCATGAATCCCCATTTTATGTTCAATGGAGCCACAAGAAACATGATTAGCATCACCAATTGTTTCATCATCATTGACTTTATATTTTGGCACTACGAAAAGAGAAATTCCTCTTGGGCCAGCAGGAGCATCTGGTAATTTCGCTAAAACTAAATGAATAATGTTTTCAGTTAAGTCATGCTCACCAGCAGTAATAAATATTTTATTACCGGTAATTTTATAACTGCCATCACCTTGTGGAATAGCTTTCGTGCGGATCATGCCTAAATCAGTACCGGCATGCGATTCTGTTAAACACATAGTTGCTGACCATTCGCCACTATACATACGTGTTAAATAGCGTTCTTTAATTTCTTCACTTGCATGTTTTGCTAATGATAAGCCAGCACCAGCCGTTAAGCCTGGATATAACGAAAATGAAATATCTGCTGAACAAAGCATCTCTTCATGTAATGATGTAATCACTTTTGGCATTCCCATACCGCCGTAATTTACATCACCACCTAAAGCTGTCCAACCGCCTTCTGCATACGTATTAAAAGCAGCTTGATAACCAGGTGCAGTTTTAACGTTACCGTTATCAAAACTTACTCCAACTTCATCACCTTCTCTAGATAATGGCGCAATCACCTGTTCAGCAATTTTTGCACACTCTAATAAAATAGCTTCAGAGGTATCTCGATCGACATGTTCTGCAAGATTCGGCAAAGTTGCCCACAATTGATCATTTTTAAAAACATCATAAAGCAGGTAATTCATATCTTTTATCGGAGCTTGGTAATCAGCCATTTGGTCAACCCTTAAAATTCAAACGTACATTTCAAACAATCGTTTGAATATAGCGTAATTTCAGTAAATGTAAAGCCTTTCGAGGTAAATTACTTGTCCTTCACTGTAAGGTTGAATAAAGTAAGTAATTATTCGTTATCGCAGCTTTTATCATCTATTATTCATTTATGTTTAAAAACAATGTGTTTCATTCCTCAATTATAGAAGTGCCAAAAATTTTATGTTTTCTTTTTGGTTCATTGCTGACCAGTATTTTTTCATTTGCTGAACAAACACACTTTTCAAAAACATTAATTGATTCACAGTTTAATTTTGATTATCAATGGCTTGATCATAATAAAGAAGAGCAGTCCATTAGTTTTTCTTTATCACAGCAGGAAATATTTGATAGATACCGTGAATTTGCGATTTACCAACCTAAGCTAGCTCAAGAATATGTAACAAAATCGTTAAAAAAACACTTTAAAAAATCACCAATTAGAGGGGTTCAAATAGCGTTTAAAGAAGAAAACGGTTATTTTCAAGCCCAATTAAAAAGCCCTGACTCACAATTACTGCAAACCACTTCAAATAAAATAAACCAACTAGAACAAGAGTTTACTCAAGAATACTTAGAAAAAAAATATTATCATCATTTTATTACTCCTAACCTAAATACAGCAATAAAGCCTGATCATGGCAGAATAGCCTTAGAGTCTGTGAGTGATCTAAAGTCACTCAAACCAATAATATTAGAAAAGTCTTTCGTTAAAAATATTCGAAAAGTTTCAAATTACGTTCTGAGCTTTGTTCAAAGCATTCCTTACTCAACGCTGGAGTCACGAATCACTTCATCTGGAGCAGGGTTTAGTCCACCGCTTAAATTATTGTGGGAAAACCAAGGAGACTGCGACAGTAAAGTAACACTTACAGCAGCTTTATTACGTGTATTAATGCCGCGAATAAAATTAGCGCTTATCTATATCGAAAATCATGCCTTTATCGGGATAAAAGTTGCACCGCAAGACGATGATATTACAGTAATGAATAATGGTATAACTTATGTCTTAGCTGAACCAACAGGGCCTGCAGTATTTGCATTAGGAAAAATTTCAGAAGAATCTGAGCAAGCTATTTATAATGGACACTATACGCTAGAAACATTTCACGACATCATTCGCGCAGAGGGAAATGAACAAGAGGCTGATATAGAAAGTGATGAATCAACATTCGAAGAAGATAAAGAGAGCACAGATATTCAATCTAGCTCTCTCTAATTAAGTTTTATATAAAACTAAATGATTAACTTTCTAGCACGAAAGTTTTTACCTTTTAACTTTCCGTTGGTAATCGTTTTAATTGCTAAATCAGCAACTTCGCGATTTACCGCAACAAAAGCAGCAATGGCCGAGATTTGTATTTTACCTATTTGATCACCTCGTATTGCTTTATTTCCAGTTAAAGCCCCTAAAATATCACCGGGACGTAATTTTTGCTTTTTGCCGCCATCAATATGTAAGGTCACCATTTTAGCTTTACTAATTGTTGCGTTTTCAACAACCAACTCAGATAACTCTTCAGGCTCTATAGTAATATCTAAATATTCTTCAAGCTTAATCGCTTTATGTGCTTCTTTATGACTCATAAGCGTACAAGCCATGCCTTTACCACCTGCGCGACCTGTTCGGCCAATACGATGCACATGAATCTCAGGATCATGTGACAATTGATAATTAATCACCATATCTAGGTTATCAACATCTAAACCGCGTGCAGCTACATCAGTAGCGACTAAAACATGAATACTTTTATTAGTAAAACAAATGAGCGTTTGATCACGATCTCGTTGTTCTAAATCACCGTTTAGCGCAGCACAACTAAAACCAAAATCTTTTAATGCACTCGCTAATGCTTCTGTTTCAACTTTCATATTACAAAAGATAACGGCTGATTCAGGTTGATTCACCATTAATAATTTTTGAACGGCCGCAACTCGCTCTTCATCGCTGTCCACTTGATAAAAGTGCTGAGTAATCGTTGAATGATCATGCTTAGATTCCACTTTTACCATCAATGGATCTTTCATTATGTGTTCGGTAATAGGTTTAATTTGTTTAGGAAACGTTGCACTAAAGAGTAAATTTTGTCGTTGAATAGGGCATAATGAAAAAATCAAATCAAGAGCATCTTGAAAGCCCATTTCTAGCATGCGATCTGCTTCATCGAGTACCAGCGTTTTTAATTCATCTAAATTTAATCGCCCTTTTCGTAAATGATCTTCAATGCGTCCAGGTGTACCAACAATAATATGTGCACCATGTTCTAAAGAGCCAATTTGCGGGCCTGTTGGAGTACCGCCACATAATGTTAATACTTTAATATTATGAATTGATCGCGCCAGCTTTCGGATCTCTTTTGCCACTTGATCAGCTAACTCTCTGGTCGGGCAAAGTACCATAGCTTGAACACGAAAACGTTTCACATTTAAATGATGCAATAGCCCTAAACCAAAGGCTGCCGTTTTCCCCGAACCAGTTTTACCTTGGGCAATAACATCTTTTCCTTCGAGAATGGCAGGCAAACTTTGTGCCTGAATAGGAGTCATCTGTTGATAACCAAGTGAAGCAATATTTTCAATTAGTTCAGGTGAAAGCGCAGTACTAGCAAAATCAAGATTGGCCAAAATAAATAGTCTATTAAATATAAATTAGCAGGTATTATAGCAAGGAGTGGCTTTCAAGAACCAGACTTGAATTTTTTAAGACAATATAAGTCGCTATATCAATGAAAATAAACGAAATTACTTTATTAAGCTAAATACTTATTCATTTCATGAGGAGGCATAGGTTTGTAAAAATAATAGCCTTGGCCATATATACAATCCATTTGAGTAAGCAACTCAGCGTCAGCAATATTTTCAATGCCTTCACCGACTGTTGCCATGTCTAAATTTGTCGCCAAATCTACAATCGTTTTAATAATAGCTTGATGATTATTATGCTCATGAACATTATTAATAAACGAACGATCAATTTTTAATACATCAATTGGAAAGCGATGCAGATAACTTAAGCTTGAATAACCGGTACCAAAGTCATCTAGTAATATTTTTACGCCCATTTTTTTCAGTGTCATCATGTTTTCGAGAACAATATCACTATTCTCTAATAAAGCCCTTTCTGTTAACTCAAGTCTTAAATGACGAGCTTTAATGCCTACTTGTTTAATAATAGTGGCAATGTCATTGGGTAAATTCGGGCTAAAAAAATGCTCGCAAAACAAGTTACAACTTACGTATAAATCATCGCGATTAAATTCAACGTGCCAGTTCTTTAATTGTCGACATGACTTTTCTAAAATAAGAAAGTCAATCTCTAAAACAAGCTTAGTTTCTTCCGCGAGCGGTATAAAATCATTAGGATAAACAAAGCCACGCTTATCACTATTCCAACGGGCTAAAGCTTCAAAGCCAACAATTTCATTATCACTTAATCGTACGATAGGTTGGAAAAATGGCACAAACTCTTTTTGTTGAATAGCTTCACGAATATCAGCTTCAAGCAAAAGCGCATTTTGCACTTTTTTATGCATACTTGAATCAAAAACTTCATAACGCCCTTTCCCCATGTCTTTTGCGTGATACATTGCCGTATCCGCATCTCGGAGCATAATTTCTGCACTGTCGTACCTAATATCATTAAGTAAAACGCCAATACTCGTACCAATAAAGACGGGTTGCTCTAAAATTTGGAACGGAGCAGATAATAGTTCGGTGATACGTTGCGCTACTTCATAAACTTCTTCAGGATCTTCTAAGTCTTCAACTAAAATGACAAACTCATCGCCACCTAAACGCGCAACCGTATCTTTATTTCTCAGGATATTAGTGAGTTCTTTAGCGACTTTTTTTAATAAAATATCGCCGGCATGATGACCCAAACTATCGTTCACCACTTTGAAGCGATCTAAATCAAGAAAAAGTACAGCAAATTTTAATTCTGGACGACGTTTATTACAGGCAATAGCGTGATTAAGTAAATCAAGAAAAACTGTTCTGTTGGGTAATCCCGTTAAACTATCATGTGCTGCCGTGTATTTAAGTTGCTGTTCCATTTGTTCACGTTGCTTGATTTCATCTTCAAGTTCAGCGGTTCTTAGCTTTACTTGCTGTTCAAGCAATTCCTGAGCTTTTCGTTCAAACTCTGCTAATTCTCGACGTTTAATCGCAGTAGAAACATGCTGTGAAACAAAGTTTAACAGCTCAGCATCTTGCTCAGTATAAATAACATTTGAGTGATAACTTTGAATAACCATCGCACCTATAACATCGTTTGATTGCATAAGTGGTACGCCTAACCATGATTTAGTTTTACCTTTAGGCTTTCTCGTTTTACCTTGTTTATTTAAGGCAAGCATTTCATCATTGTTCAGTAATATTGTTTCACCTTTTTGAATAACAAGTTCTGTATAACCTTTAGAAAACTTTCTCGGTTCAAATTTATGCAGAATATCGTCTTCGTCTTGTTCAGAAAAGTATACAAAAGATAATAAATCACTATTCTTATTGTATTTTGCAATATAAAAATTTTCAGCATTTATTAGCTGACCAACAATGTTGTGGACCATGTCATAAAATTTATCGATATCAATGGTTGAATCATTGGTTAACTCTGAGATCCGAAATAACGATTCTTGCAATAATTCTGATTTTTCTCGCTCACGAATCTGACTCATAAGCTCTTTAGTTCTCGCATCAACGGCTTTTTGTAAGCGCTCTCTATCTTGTAAACGCTCCATTGCTGCGACAATATGTTGCCCTGTAAACATCAACATATCTAAATCGTTTTCTTGGTAGCGGGTCGAGTCAGTATAACTTTGCACCGCCATCACACCGATAACCACACCGGCGCTAATTAATGGAACGCCCAGCCAATCAGTGCCTTGAACGCCAATATTTTGGAGTTCGCCCTGTTCTTGAAGTGCTTGGGTAACATCTGGTGTCGCAAGTAAAGGCTGCCCTGTTTCAATAACATGACAAGTCATTGAGCCCTTAAACTCATCATAATCAAAAGTACCGATAGGAAAAATGTCTTTTTCATCAATATGATAAACAAATTCTAAAGTCGAAAACATTTGATCATACATGACGATATAAAAGTTTTTTGCATTCATAATTGATGCAATGGCTTGATGTACTTGTTTATAAAAAGTGTTTAAATTGGCGCAGTCATTTGATAGCTGATTAAGGGTAAATAAAGCCGTATAACGTTCTTCTAATTTGCGATATTTATTGAGCAAAAGAATTGATTCTTTCGCTAAATCACTTTCATTTTTTGATAATGAATTCAGATCGTTAATAATATTTTTCGCCATACTTCTGCTAATACGCCCTTACTGTAGAAAATGCATAATGACTGTAATTTTTATAAATTTCCAGTGTAATCTAGCTCTTTATATGTCCAATTACTGGTTTTGTTCTTTTATGCCTGTTTTTTTAATTTCTTCAATATTTTTTTTATTCCCGCAAATGCCTTGTTGGTGATCATCTCGGTAATAACGTACATCAATACAGTCCTGTTGGTATCGTCTTTCCAATTCAGTTCTGATCAATGGTTTACCCTTCGCTTGGGTAATTTTTCGTTGTAATAATTGGCACTCTTGAATTTGCTCAGAAGCTAAAGTGACATCTTCACAAGCGTTTTCTTGGGTAGCACACGCGGATAACACACACACAGCAGTAACTGCAAACATTGCTGATATTTTCATATAAATTAATTCAATAAGTAAAAAACAAGTCATTTGATTATAGCGAGCGATTGCCATTCAAGATAGTTTTTAGGTAAACTCTATTAATCTGACCATTTAGACAACATTTACATTATACTTGTAAATATTATAAAGACATTTGAAGGAAAGGCTCATGAAGGTTCAAGTTGTAGACTATACCTCTGCGGATGCTGGACAACGTTTTGTTGAAAGCTTAAGAGAAACTGGCTTTGGTGTACTCACCAACCACCCGATTCAACAAACATTGGTCGAGTCAATTTATCATGACTGGTATCAATATTTTTGCCAAGACGACAAAAAAAATTATGCCTTTGACCCTGAAAAGCAAGATGGTTACTTTGCACCAGAAATTTCTGAAACTGCAAAAGGTCATAAGCAAAAAGATATTAAAGAGTATTACCATATTTATCCATGGGGACGTATTCCTCAATCTTTAGAAAAAGATATCAAGGAGTATTATCAAAAAGCGTCTGAGTTAGCAGCAGAGCTGCTCGATTGGGTTGAAAAATACAGCCCGGTAGATGTAGCAAAAAATTATTCAGAACCATTATCTAATATGATTAAAGACACGCCAAACACTTTACTTCGAGTATTACATTATCCGCCATTAACGGGTGAGGAAGAAGTGGGAGCAATAAGAGCTGCCGCCCATGAAGATATTAATTTATTAACCATTTTACCAGCGGCTAATGAACCGGGATTGCAAGTGCAAGAAAAAGATGGCACTTGGATTGATGTTCCTGCAGATTTTGGCCATCTTATTATTAATATTGGCGATATGTTACAAGAAGCCTCTGCAGGATATTTTCCTTCAACAAGCCATCGAGTGGTTAACCCTACTGGTGAAAACGCTAAGAAATCTCGAATTTCATTACCGCTGTTTTTACACCCGAGAGATGAAGTTGTTTTATCAGAACGACACACTCAAGAAAGTTACTTGCTCGAACGTTTAAAAGAATTAGGTGTAAAGTAAAAAACCACAGCTAGGGCTGTAAATAATTCTAATTTACAGCCCTATATTTATGCTTAATTAATTCTCATTTTGTTTATTCCTTTACTCTTTATTAACAGATAAATTAGTCGCTTTATAAAAACAAATCCTCCTTCAATATCGTTACATTTTCTCTTAAAAAAAATTTCCAGATATTTTTAATGATCACAACTATGATTAACGTTAACATAGCGCCCTTTTTTCGGCCGTAAACTTTTCGTAATTCTACAGCCATAGTTACACAGTATTTTTGGAGTTATTTATGTCGTTTTACCCAGGACAACGTTGGATCAGTGATGGAGAATCAGATCAAGGATTAGGCACAGTGACAAGTGTTGAAAATAGATTTGTTACCGTTATGTTCACCGCAACCGGCGACATTCGAAAATATGCTAGCGACAATGCGCCGTTAACCCGCGTTGTGTTTAATCAAGGCGATATTATTCCAAGCCATGAAGGTTGGCAGCTTGAAGTTGATTCGCTCTCTGAGAACGCAGGCATTATTTCCTATTTTGGTACGCGTAAAGATACGGGCGAGGCAGCCGAATTAAAAGAAGTAATGATTGACCATTTTATTAAATTTAATAAACCTCACGACAGGTTATTAAACGGTCAAGTCGATCGCCTAGACTGGTTTCGTTTGCGTAAAGATTGCTTACATCATCAATTTACTCAGCAACAATCTTCGTTAACGGGTTTGACGGGCGGACGAGTCAGTTTGATTCCTCACCAGCTATATATTGCAGAAGAAGTAGGTAGCCGTTTTGCGCCCCGTGTTTTATTGGCGGATGAAGTGGGATTAGGGAAAACTATTGAAGCCGGTTTAATTATCCATCAACAACTCGTTACTGGCCGTGCGCAACGTATTTTAATTATTGTTCCTGAATCGTTAATGCATCAATGGCTAGTAGAAATGCTACGCCGCTTTAATTTAAGGTTCAGTATTTTTGATGAAAGCCGATGCCAAGAAGTTGCTAATTCGGCCGACGAAGGCGAAGAAGTAAACCCGTTCAGCTCAGAACAATTAGTACTAGTAAATTTAAACTTTATTACTGACAACCCCCAATGGTATGAATCACTCATTGCTGAAGATTGGGATTTAATGGTTGTAGATGAAGCACATCACCTTAATTGGCAGGTCGATAATGCCAGTACCGAATATTTATGTGTCGAACAATTAGCACAAACAATTCCCGGCGTTTTATTGTTAACCGCAACACCCGATCAATTAGGTCATGAAAGTCATTTCGCGCGTTTACGTTTGTTAGATCCTGATCGCTTTTTTGATTACACGACATTTTTAGAAGAAGAACAACATTATACCGAAGTGGCAGATGCTGCGAATGCGCTTGTTGCAAAAGAAGCGTTAAGTCAGGAACAAATTGATACTTTACAACGCTTATTAAAAGAAAGTGATCTTAGTGAACAACTTGCACAAATCAATCAAGCACAAAACGAACAAGCACAAGAGGATGTTCGACAATCGATATTAAATCAATTGCTTGACCGTCACGGAACTGGTCGTATTCTTTTTAGAAATAGTCGCAATACGATTAAAGGTTTTCCTGAAAGAAAGCTTAACGCGGTGCCATTAGCTCTACCTGAACAGTATCAAGATAAGATTGAAGACTTTTTACTGAGTGACAATATTGAGCAATTAAAAACTAATAAACAAACAAAATTCATCGCCACACCAGAAATGCTTTACGGTTTAGATGGTCATGAAAATTGGTATGATTTTGACCCTCGTGTTGATTTTTTGATTGAATTACTCGACTCATTAAATAAAGAAAAAGTGTTAGTCATTTGTGCCCATGCCCAAACTGCGATGGAACTAGAAACCGCTTTACGCGTAAAAGAAGGTATTCGAGCTGCAGTTTTCCATGAAGGGTTAAGCATTTTTGAACGAGACAGAGCGGCCGCTTATTTCGCTCAAGACGAAGATAGTGCTCAAGTATTGCTTTGCTCTGAAATAGGCAGTGAAGGTAGAAACTTTCAATTCGCCCATCACTTAGTGTTATTTGATTTACCAACAAATCCTGACTTATTAGAGCAACGCATTGGTCGTCTTGACAGAATTGGTCAAACGCAAACCATTCAGCTGCACGTGCCATATTTTGAACATTCTGCGCAAAGCATTTTATTTCAGTGGTATCAGCAAGGGTTAAATGCGTTTGAACATACTTGCATTACAGGACGTTCAGTATATGAAGCGTTTTCAGAGCAATTATCACAATTAACTTTGTCAGCTTCTGCAGATGAAAAAGAGATCGCATCATTTATCGCACTGAGCCATGAAAAGCATTTAGCGTTGAAAGCCGATCTTGAGTCAGGACGTGATAAATTATTAGAATTAAATTCTTCAGGGCAAGGCAAAGCTGAAAAGTTAGTTGAAAGAATTGTTCAGCAAGACAGCCAAATTCATTTACCGCAGTTTATGTTTCAAGTACTTGATGTCTTTGGTATCGCGCAAGATGACAAGTCAGATAATGCCATTGCCTTACAACCTACTGAACATATGCTAACTGGAAACTTCCCTTGTTTACCTGATGACGGAACCACTATTACATTTAATCGTGATACTGCATTAGCCTGTGAAGATTATCATCTATTGACCTGGGATCACCCAATGGTAACCGGCGCTATGGATTTAGTGCTTTCAGATGAAATTGGTAATTCTAGTATTGGTTTATTGAAAAATCCTGCGTTACCAGCAGGCACTTTTTTCTTAGAATGTATTTTTACCATTGAAGCTATAGCTCCAAGCGAATTGCAACTAAATCGTTATTTACCTGTGACACCTATTCGCGTGTTAGTGGATAAAAATGGCAATGATCTTGCTGATAAAGTCAGTGAAGCGATTTTAGATCAGCAGCTCAGCCCTGTGAAAAAACAAGTCTCATTGCAATTAGTTAAAGCGCTAAAAACTCAAGTAAGTCCACTCGTTGTTAAAGCAGAAAAACACGCGGAACAACAAGTATCAGCAATAAAAACTAAAGCCCAAGAAACAATGCAACAGAAGCTTGAACAAGAGTTTAAACGCCTGACCGCATTAAAAGCGATAAATCCAAGTGTTCGTCAAGAAGAATTAGACTTTATTAAATTACAGCAAAGTGAATTAACGAATTATATTAATAAAGCACTATTAAAATTTGAAGCAGTGCGTTTAGTGGTAGTAAGTAACTAGTTACTTACTACCCATCAAAACAAAAATATAGTGCGTTAACAAAATATAAAGTAGAGACAAAGTATTGGCCGCTAACCCAGATTTTATTTATCGTCCACCGATGACGCCTTATCTTGATATTGTTTATCAAGATGACGATTTAGTGGTGCTAAATAAACCCAGCGGTCTACTTACCGTTCCTGGTCGTTTAGCCGAGCACAAAGATTGTTTACAAAACCGTGTACAAAAAGTTTTACCTACGGCCACTATTGTACACAGGTTAGATATGGCAACCTCTGGCATTATTTTAATGGCATTAAATAAGCCTGCACATGTTGATATTAGTCGCCAGTTTGAAAAGCGACAAACTGAAAAATCTTATATTGCCCGAGTTTACGGTAAAGTCGAACAACAAACGGGCTCTATTGATGAACCATTAATATGTGATTGGCCTAATCGACCAAAACAAAAAGTTGATCATGAGCATGGTAAAAAATCTCTAACACATTATCGCGTAATTTCTTATCAAGAAAATTCCACCTTAGTTGAGTTAACTCCGGTAACTGGACGTTCTCATCAACTAAGAGTACACATGTTGTCATTAGGACATCCTATTTTAGGCGACAGGCTATATGCCCACGATAAAGCATTGACGATTAGCCCAAGATTACAATTACATGCTCAATGGTTAAAGGTCAGCCATCCTGTTACAAAACAATCTTTAACGTTTAAAACCGCATGCCCTTTTGATTAATTTTCACTGACGCTAAAAATCGTCGATAATAAAATATTGATTGCTTCTTTTTACTAAAGATAATGTAATGAAGAAAATCGCTATTCGGTCGATATACTTAACATCATGATTAATAATTCTTATAGGATATCTGTGATTCGTCATTGCTTAATATTTTTCAGCCTTATATTTATTTTATCTTTTTCTCTGAGAACGAATATTGCCTTCGCTTACCAACAAGAAAACACCGAGAATAAAGCATCAGAAAAAACTAGCGAAAATAAAGACGAAACCAAAAGCGAAGACCAGAATAAAGATAACCAAGAAGAAACTGCTGACAGCGAAACTTCAGATGAATCTTCACAAAAAACGACAAAAGCTCCTCGTAGTGAAATTGATATCCTTGCTCCAGTTGATACGCTAACCAATAAAAAAGCAGATCTTAAACATTATTTACCCGCTGAAATAATTCAACCTTTGTTGGTAGGCCCTGATGACCACACCACATTGGTTAGTACGAATAATGCAATAAACAATAAAGGCGTCATGATTTTATTGCCTGACTGGCAACAAACTGCGGCAAGTCCAAAAGCGCTGAATGCATTAAGAACGAACTTTCCTGATCAAGGCTGGACAACAATCAGTGTGCTACCGCCAAATAAGCCCGCCAATTATCCATCTATCGCCATTGATAACACAGCACGTGCAGAAGAAAATAAAAAAATACTCGATGATTACCAGCAGAAGCTCGCTAAAATAATTGAAGCCGTAACAGAAAAGGCAAAAGGTTATCCGGGGATTATTGTTGTAGTCGCAGAAGGACACAACGCCGCATTATTATCTAATATTTATAAAGAAGAG
Organism: Thalassotalea sp.; assembly: GCA_029249355.1. Taxonomy (GTDB): domain Bacteria; phylum Pseudomonadota; class Gammaproteobacteria; order Enterobacterales; family Alteromonadaceae; genus Thalassotalea_H. The sequence goes on along the minus strand of JAQWHO010000127.1, from coordinate 12,002 downwards.
TTAGCCGAAAAGCCAACAGCACTCATTATAATGAGCGCTCACTTAAATGATGACATGGCTAATTTAACTTCAGCCACAAACTTATCTCTACTCGAATTACCCGTGCTTGATTTATACCTTAAAGCTGATAATTACTTGATCAGTAAAAGTATTAAACTCAGAAAAAAATTAGTGAACCAAGAATTAAAATCTAATTTTAGACAAAAGAAAATCTACAACATTCGCACCAGTTATTACCCTCCGACATCATTAATTAAAGAAATTAACGGCTGGTTAAAGTCAATTGGTTGGTAAACAAAGTTTTAATCTTTTTTCTAAAGATGAATGACTAGCGTTTTATGTTTTAAACATTATTTTCATAAAACGCTAAAAACCACGTAAAAACATTGATAATTCGTTGAAAATTAATTCAAATCAGAATCTAACCAATACTTAGTACCTTGTAATGTTGCTTGAAGAGCTAGACCATTTTCAGTCATTTGATAAATTGATACCCCATTAACAGCGGTAACTGCTTTACTACCTTCTGCGCCTTTTTTACCTGACTTAGCGGCTACATCAGCTTGCCCTGAAAAGTCCCAACCGTCTTCAATAAAAGCGTTAAGTGCGTCACGTGTGTGAAAGATAAAAACAGCACTAAAGTCTTTCACGCCTAAACCAATCCCAATACCAGCAGAGCCCATATTCATATAAGTATTTTTACCTGATGCATTATCATGAACCACACCATTTCCACCACCAGCAGAAAAAAACACTAGATTAATGCCTATATTTGAAAATACCGCATAACCTTTCGCGTCAGCAATTTTATCTTTTACATCTGGCTCTTCTTTGTAAAGCTTGGCTAATACTTCCTTTTTCATCTCAAGCACTTCTTGGCGATCAGCTTGCTTATCAGCCAATACATTAAAAGACAACAACGCGCATGTTATAAAGGTAAAAAATTTATTCATAAAACTCTCCTTAAGTTAAAGTCTTGATTTATTTCTTTACGGCATTAATCATTTCATAAGCCGCTTGAATATCCTGTGTTTTTTGCTTAGCAATATCCATCATCTCTGGCGGTAAACCTTTGGCTACAAGCTTGTCTGGATGATGTTGCGCCATTAACTTTCGATAAGCTTTTTTAATATCTTGTGCCGAACTTGATTTATCAACACCCAATAATTTATAAGCATTGTCTAATTGCTGAGGATTCGCGGCTCCTTTAGTACCTTGTTGATGAAAGTTAGCGCCAGCAATAATCATCTCTAAAAGTTGATCTAATTGATGTGTAGAAAAGCCTAAAATTTTTGCTATGCGGTGTAAGGCTTCACGTTCAGCGTTGTCTAAATCTCCATCGGCAAAAGCAACTTGTATTTGAATTTCAAGAAAGAGTAACAATAAATCTTGTCGATTAAAGCAACTTCGTTTGAACTTTTTCAAATGCTCTTCAAGTGGGAAACCCGCCATTTTACCTTCTCGAAAAGCATCTTGCGCTTGCTGTTTCATCTCACTATTTAAGCCAAGCTTATCCATATAAGCACTGGCAAAGGCAATTTCATGTTGTGAGACTTGTCCGTTTGCCTTAGCCATAAACCCCATTGCGGCAAAAGTGCTGTAAAAAAAGTTCGCTTGTCGTGTTTCGTCAGTTTGTTTGGCTAAACCATCAAAATCAAAACCACTGCCTTGATCAAATCGATGCCCTAACCATAAGCCCAGTAATGCCCCAAATATATTTTTACTCAACATAAAGCCAAATAAAAAACCAAATACTTTACCCCAAATTCTCATCTAACTTTTGCCCTGTATATTTTCGTTAAGCTGTTTCAATCGTTCCGGTGTTCCAACATCTGTCCATAATCCTGTCAGCAATTCACCCGTAACTTGTTGTGTTTCCATTGCTGCTTTTAAAATTGGCGCTAATGGCATTACCTTTTTATTCAAATATTTTTGAAAGAGCGATGGCTTATATAGCCCTATTCCACTAAAAGTGAAACATTTTTTTATTAAGCCTGTTGTATCGGCTGTCTCATTTTCAGCGTTTGCTTCTATTACACTTTTATTCATTACAAAGCCGTCACTTAAATAAAAATCTCCTGACAAGTTATGAGGGGGATTTTTAACCAGCCATAAATGTGCTTCTTGGTTTTCATTTAATAATGGTAATGTGGAAAAATCATAATCGATATAAATATCGCCATTTACCACTAAAAAGGGTTCATTATTTTGCGTTAAATAAGGTAACGCTTTTATGATGCCACCAGCCGTTTCTAACGCGCCTTTTTTTTCCCAGCTATAGTGAATATTGACGCCAAGCTTCTCGCCACTTTGCAGATATTCGACGATAGACTCGCCTAACCACGCGAGGTTAATCACGATATCTGTTACGCCAATTTTGGCTAATTTAGTAATGTGATATTCAATTAAAGGAATACCAGCAATTTTTAGTAACGGTTTAGGACAATGATCGGTTAACGGTCGCATTCTTTCACCGCGACCTGCGGCTAAAATCATCGCTTTCATGGATTATTTACTACTAATTTTTTTTCTAATGCTGGAATAACAGTATTGTTAACCAAATTATAAAGGAATTCACATTCAGGATAATCAGCACTTATATCGACAATATAAGATAAAGTTAACGGAATATCCGCTAAATAACCTGACTTATCGTCTCGGTGATAAAGACGAGCAAAAATACCACTGGCTTTGATATGGCGTTGTAGCCCCATTAAATCAAACCATTTTTTCCATTGTTCAAGGGCAATATGTCCCAGCGAAAATTGTTGTGACATTAATTCAGCAAAATAATTAAATAATGACAATATCTGCTCGGAAGGCCATTTAACATAACAATCACGTAATAAAGAGACAACATCATAGGTGATTGGTCCTATTACCGCATCTTGAAAGTCAATGACCGCTAAACCTTTATCTGCAATCATTAAGTTTCGACTGTGATAATCTCGGTGCATAACAACTTTTGGCTGCTCAAGAGCACTAGTAATCAGAAAATCAAAACAAATTTGTAATTGTTTTTTTTCATCAACCGATAACTGAATATTTAAGTGTTCATTAAGCAACCACTCGCTAAAAATGTCGAGCTCAAGTTGGATAAAAGGTTTATCGTAAACAGGTAAGTTTTGCTGAGGAATACTTACTACTTTGGGTAATAATAAAATCGCCTGCTGATAATATTCAGCCATATTTTGAGTCGTTAATACACTTGATAAATCTTGCGTCCCTAAATCACTCAAACACATAAATCCATGTTCTTCATCGTAAGCGACTACTTCAGGTACTTTTATACCCACCAGTTCAAGCTGTTGCTGCATATAAATAAAAGCGGGGTTATTACATTTATCACTAGGAGAATCCACAGCAATAAATGATTGATTATTTTTATTAAAACGAAAGTATCGTCGAAATCCAGCATCACCATTCATTGATGACAATTCACACTTTTCTAACGAAAAAACTTTCATTAACCACTGAGTTAATTGTATTTGTCTTAAATTTTCCAAAAATATCACCTTTAACCACATCTACAAGCCAATATAACCAATTAGCAAGACAAAGAAAATTGCTATATTATTAATGCGTTTAACGTTAAAATGCCTTTTGATGCGCAAACTGCGTAAAAATGAATTTCACTTATCGGATTTTTGATGCCTTTTTCCCGTACATCGCTATTATTTTTTATTGGCTACCTGATAACAAACACCGCATATGCTCAAGCTGAAAATGAACTTAATGGCAACGTTATTAGCTGCCCTATTCCTGTTCACCCGCCTATTCATACTCAAGAAAATAATTTCGATTTAACAGCTCTTAATATTTTATCTAAATCTTCGATTATTGAAAAAAATCAATTGGCCAAGTTTTCCGGTGGTGTCACTTTAATTAATCAAGCACAAACGATTAAAGCAGACGAGATTGAAATTAATCGTAAGAATTCTTTAATTAATGCCCAAGGCAATATTCATTTTCAAAACCAAGGCGTTGATATTTTTGCTTCTCAGTTAACCGCAAGTAAAGCGATGCAAGCAACGTTATTATCTGATTCATCTTATCAGTTAGCAGGTAACCCTGGACACGGAAGTGCAGCTGAAATATCAGTAAATGCCGAAGGTGCTTTATCATTGATTGATTCTAGTTTTACCACTTGTTATGGCGAAACGCCTGATTGGCAAATGCAAGCGAGTGAAATCAATATCTCTGTGAGCGAAAATTATGGCGAGGCTTATAATGCTCGCTTTAAAGTTTTTGATATCCCTGTTCTTTACATTCCGTATTTTACTTTCCCTGTAAATAATGAGAGAAAATCGGGTTTTCTGTATCCGAAAGTCAGTACAACTAAACGTTCAGGATTTGAAATAGAAGTGCCTTATTATTGGAATATAGCACCGAATATTGATGCAACAATAACGCCGAGATATATGTCAAAACGTGGCACACAATTGATCACCGAACTGCGTTATTTATCAGGATTACAAAATGGCGCAATTAATGTCGAATATTTAAATAAAGATGACGAATTAAAAGCGAATAATGACCCAAGGTATTTAGCCAGATTTCAACACATCGGCACATTTTCAGACAATTACCGTGCTTATCTCGATTACACAACCATTAGTGATGATAACTACCTTGTCGATATAAAAAGTAATCAATATAAATCAAACGATGCTTATCTTTACCAAGTGGGTGAACTCGCCTTTTTTGAAAAAAATTGGCAAGCGAAAATTCAACTACAAGATTTTGAAATACTAGGGGATCATAAAACAAGTTACAAAACAGTGCCGCACATTGAACTCAATAGTTTTCAGCCTCTGCCGTTCTTAAATGGACAGTTTGATATTTATTCAGAAATTACACGTTTTACGACAACAAACAGAAACTTACCTGAAGCAGAACGTTACCATGTTGAAGCCGGCGCAATGTTTCCTATATCAAGCCCAGCATGGTTTTTAAACTCTGAGTTTAAAGTTTTACAAACTAATTATCGTCAAAGAAGACTGTCATCGGCCAGTAAACTGGAAGAAAGTGTTAACCGAACTATCCCAAAAGTGCGCTTTCACGGTGGTGTTAATTTTGACCGAGATTTACAATTATTTAGTAAAGATTTCACCCAAACCTTAGAACCCCAATTACAATACCTTTACGTGCCAGATAAAGACCAATCAATGATTGGGGTTTATGACACGGCAACACTACAAGACGACTTTAATGGTTTGTTTAGAGATAAACGCTTTAGTGGTATTGACCGGATTGCGAAAGCCAATCAATATTCTTGGGGAGTAACAAGTCGTATTTTAGATCCCTCAAGTATTGAATTATTTCGTTTAAGTGTCGGTCGTATCGTATACTTAAACAATAGTAATATTGCCGTTGATGCCGAAGAAGGAATTGCTGCAGATGAGTCAGCCTTAGCCAGTGAAGTGTTTATTCAATTAAGCCGAAACTGGCAATTTAGTAGTGATATTCAATATAACACCAAAGATAACATTACCAATAAAAGCCAAAGTAGCTTAGATTACTTTTTTACAAATAATAACTCTATACAATTGAACCATCGATACAGTAGAAGTGTCTCAGGTACTAAGTTAGAGCAAGCTTCTTTGTTAACGAACTTTGCTATTAACAAAGATTGGCAGTTTATAGGGCGTATTTCGCAAGACTTACAAAATAAACGTAGCTTAGAAACTTATGCTGGACTGCAATATGAAAGTTGCTGTTGGGCAATTCGTTTTGCTTATCATCGTCATATAAACTCAAATATCGATGAAGAAAGTTTTATTAATGAAAACCGCGATGAATTCGACAGTGGATTTATGGTAGAGTTTATCATTAAAGGATTAGGCGGTAGTCAAACACCTATAAATACTAACGATATGTTCAATGCTAGTATTTTTGGTTATAAACGCCCCTATTTTCTCAACAATTAGATGAAGAAATAAAAACCACATGAAAACCTTATTTAAAATTTTTACCTTAGCTGTAGCAACAATTAGTGTAAGCACATTAAGCCATGCTAAAGAAACTGAACTTGATCGTGTTGCTGTGATCGTAAATAGCGGCGTGGTACTAGAATCTGAAGTAGCTGACTTAATTAGTAATATTAAACAGCAAGCAGAAAAAAACAATCAAACATTGCCTCGTGATAATGCATTACGTGTTCAAGTTATTGATAAGCTTATTGATGATAGTTTAGTGATGGAAATTGGTGGCCGTATGGGGATTCAAGTGAGTGATGCTCAGCTTGATGAAACATTAACGAATATGGCTCAAGAGAATAAGCTAACACTTGAACAATTTCGTCAAACCATCGTTAGTGACAATGTTGATTACGAAAAATATCGAGAAAACGTTCGCAAAGAGCTTATTTCTGGCGAAGTAAGACGAAGCAGTGTTCGTCGTCGAATTTATGTTTCCCCTCAAGAGATATCTAATTTATTAAGCGTGATGAAAGAGCAAACGAATAACGATGTAGAATATCGTTTAGGTCATATATTAATAGAATTTCCTCCAGAGCCTAATCAAGAAGACATGACTGCTGCTAAAACGCGTGCAGAAAAAGTCATTACTTTATTAAATGATGGTAGCGACTTCACACGTATTGCCATAGCTTCATCAGGTGGAGCAAATGCGCTAGAAGGTGGCGATTTAGGCTGGAAAAACATTAACGAATTGCCAACATTATTTTCTGAAATTATTGAAGGTAAAGAAAAAGGTACCGTTTTAGGGCCAATTCGCACGGGTTTAGGTTTTAGTATTGTTAAAGTGGTCGATATTCGTGGCCGCCAAGTTGTAGAAGTTGAAGAAGTTGAAGCTAGACATATTTTAATCACCCCATCAATTATATTAAGTGAAGCGAAAGCAGAAGAAACGCTAAAAGGTCTTAGAGAAAAAATATTATCTGGTGCTGACTTTGCTGAATTAGCAAAAGAACATTCAGATGGGCCAACATCAGTAAAAGGTGGTGACTTAGGATGGGCAGATCCAAGATCTTATGACCCTGCTTTCTCTTCAGCATTAGCCGCATTAAAAGTTGATGAGGTGAGTCAACCATTTCGCTCTTCATTCGGTTGGCATATCGCTTTACTCACAGGTCGACGTACTTTAGATGCAACCCAACAGATGAATGAAAATAAAGCCCATCAATTACTTTATCAACGCAAATTTGGTATGGAAAGCGCTCGTTGGATCAAAGAATTACGTGATGAAGCTTACATTGAAATTTTAGCGCAGGATTCAGAATAATGGTGAGACGCATAGCAGTCACACCAGGTGAGCCAGCCGGCATTGGCCCTGATCTAATTATTGCCATGGCGCAAAAAGATTGGCCTGTACAAATTATCGTGGTGGCTTCTCCTCAATTATTAAAAGACAGAGCAAAAGCACTCAATGTTTCATTGAATTTTACTGTCTTTGATGAAACCCTTGAAGCAACGCCCCATAAAGCGAATACTCTAACAATATTACCGATTGAATTAGATTCGCCATGTATCGCTGGCGAACTTGATTCAGCTAATGGCCATTATGTTGTTGAAACCTTACGTATTGCTTGTGAAAAAAATATCAATGGTGAATTTGATGCGGTTGTTACAGGCCCTGTTCATAAGGGACTCATTAACAAGGCAGGTATCGCGTTTAGTGGTCACACAGAATATTTTGCTCATCAAGCCAATTGTTCTGATGTGGTAATGATGCTTGCAACCGAAGGTTTGCGTGTTGCTTTAGTCACCACCCATATCCCGCTTCAGTATGTATCAAAAGCTATCACGGGAGAAAGACTTAAGAAAGTCACCCAGATTCTCCATAAAGACTTAGTGACCAAGTTCGGCATCGATAATCCTAAAATTTATGTTTGCGGTATTAATCCACACGCGGGCGAAGATGGTCATTTAGGGCGAGAAGAAATTGAAGTAATGAACCCTGCTCTTGATGAATTAAGAGCTGAAGGGATCAATGTCATTGGTCCTTTACCTGCAGATACTATTTTTCAAGAAAAATACTTGTCTGATGCCGATGCAATTTTAAGTATGTATCATGATCAAGGATTACCGGTTTTAAAATACAAAGGTTTCGGTAAGTCCGTAAACATCACATTAGGTTTACCTTTTATTCGTACATCCGTTGATCATGGCACGGCAGTAGAATTAGCAGGTACAGGAAAAGCTGATTCAGGTAGCTTCTATCAAGCAATTAATACAGCCATTACTTTAGCCAATAATCAAGCTTAACTAATGTGCTTAACTAATGCGCTTAGTTAACACGTATAATTATCACGCTGTGTAATTTAGAGAAAAAAATGAGCAAAAACTCACATTTAGGTCACCAAGCTAAAAAAAGATTTGGACAAAACTTTCTTCATAACGAGGCTATTATTAGCCAAATTGTTGATGCAATTAACCCTGAACCCAATGAAAATTTAGTAGAAATAGGACCGGGTTTAGGTGCATTAACAGAACCTGTAATCGAACGCGCGGGTGATATTTCAGTTGTAGAACTTGATCGCGATTTAGCGCATCGTTTACGCCATCATCCTTTTATTGCTAAGCATTTAACTATTTATGAGCAAGATGCATTAAAATTTGATTTTGCTAGCTTGGCAACCGATGACCGACCGTTAAGAATTTTTGGTAATTTACCTTATAATATTTCTACACCGCTCATTTTTCATTTGTTGTCGTTTAAAGATAAAGTAAAAGACATGCACTTTATGCTGCAAAAAGAAGTTGTACAACGCATGGCGTCTGGACACAACTGTAAAGCCTTTGGACGCCTATCAATTATGACTCAATATCAATGTCAAGTGATGCCGGTGATGGAAATTGGTCCTGAAGCTTTTATGCCACCGCCAAAAGTTGACTCGGCAATTGTAAGATTAATCCCGCATAAAACGATTAAAAACCCGGTGAAAGATCTCAAAGCACTTAATCATGTTTGTTTAACCGCTTTTAATCAACGCAGAAAAACTATCCGCAATAGTTTCAAAAAACTCATTCCAGTTGAGCAATTAATCGAATTAGATCTCGACCCGACTTTACGTCCAGAGAACTTATCTATAGATGATTATATAAAACTTGCTAATTTTATTACTGATAACCCTGTTATCGACAACCCAATTAGTAAATAACATGACTGAAACTTTAACGCCCAATATAGAGTCGAGCTTAAATCAAAGTAAAAAGCCAAACATAATCGTTTCGGTGAAAACGGCTTATATTCCTGAACATTCAAATGAGTTAGAAAAACGTTACGTCTTTAGTTACACCATCACCATTGACAACAATAGCGAAGAAAGCATCAAACTACTTACTCGTTATTGGTTAATTACCGATGCCAATGAAGATACTTCTACTGTCGCAGGTGAAGGCGTTATCGGTAAACAGCCGATTATCCCGCCCACTAAAAGTTTCCAATACACCAGTGGTTGTGTATTAAAAACCCCTGTTGGCACTATGCAAGGGCATTATCAAATGCTGAATGATAATAATAAAAACATTCAAGTTGAAATTCCTGTCTTTCGTTTAGCTTTACCTAATATTTTAAATTAATTATGGCAATTTATTTTGTTGGTGATATTCAAGGATGTTACAGCGAATTAAAAGCACTACTCAAGCAGGTTAACTTTTCAGCTAAAAATGACCAATTGTGGGTGGCCGGAGATATGGTTGCTCGCGGTCCAGATTCATACAAAACACTAAAATACTTAATGTCATTAGGTGATAGCGTAAAAGCTGTGTTAGGTAATCATGATCTTCACCTACTCGCGATTTATGCTGGCATTAAAAAAGCGAAAAACTCTGACTTTTTCGACACCTTATTATCGGCACCCGATGTAAAAAAACTCATCAACTGGTTAGCCAAGCAACCGCTATTAAGAAAACTGCCGAATGAAGATGTTTATATGTCACATGCCGGCCTTCCCCCTCAATGGACTATTGCTGAAGCGATAAAAGCGGCTGAACTTGCTCAGAAAAAAATTAGATCGCCACAACGAGATAAATGGCTTGCCAAAATGTATGGCGAAAAACCTAACGATTGGCATAAAGCCAAAACAAAAACAGAAAAGTTTAGATATACAATCAATGGTTTAACACGAATGCGCTATTGTTTTATCAGCGGTGAGTTAGAATTTAATTGTAAAGTGGCTCCTAAAGATTCTGAAAATAACATAAAACCTTGGTTTGAATTAACAACAAATCAGATACAAAAATCTCAATGGATCTTTGGCCATTGGGCATCTTTGATGGGTAAAATTAATGTAAAAGGCCTTTATGCACTAGACACTGGCTGTGTTTGGGGAGGACATCTCACGTTATTGCGTTGGCATGATAAAGCCATATTTATAGAACAATCGCATAAAAAACTTACGATAAAGCAATAACTAAAGGTGAAAATCATTTAAAGGTTGGTATACTAAACTTTCAGGGGAGTATTATTTTTGTTACCAGATGTTTTTCAAAACAGGTAATAATGAGGTATTTCACTAAAAACAACCTAACTTTATACAACTGGTGACGTAAATGAACCTAACTGTTGCAATGAAAATAATTGGTGGTTTCGCCATTATTTCTCTTTTACTAATTATTACGAGCCTTATATCGCTCAATAATTTAAATAATATAAATACTGCTACCTCAACGCAAAGCGAATTAGCTATTCCCACTTTAAGTGGCAGTACTGAATTAGCAAATGAATTAACTAAGATTGGTAACCTAACACTTAGAGCTTATTATCAAACGGAACTCTCTCCTTTATCAAATAACTTAGCAAGTTATAACGAATTAAATTCAAGCTTTTCGAATAATTTAAAAAAATTAAAAATAATCGTAAAAAGTGAACCAAGCCTTTTAAGTAACTTAAATAAAGTTGATGAAGTATATTCAACCTTACAAAGTGATATTGATGCAGTTTTTGAAAGTCGAAAAATTAGTATTGAGCAGCGTGCACTTCTAATAGAAAATGTTGATCTTCTAGAAGAAAAAGCCGATGACACAACGACGTTGATGCTTGATTTAGCGGATCATGATTTAGCGGATACCAAATTACAAAGAGCTGTGGAACTAGGTGAGCAATTAGAAACTTATCTAAATGCGATAGTTTCATCAGCGTTAGAATTTCGCGGCTTAATTAATCTTCAATCAACTGAAATAGTTGAAAAAGAAATTAACAATTCTTTTAAAGATGTTAATCGAGTGATAGCTGAAATTAATACAGAGCTAACAACGAACAACGTTGATGACATTGCTGATGATGTTAACTCTTCGATTGCAAGCCTTTCAAACTTATTAACAAGCAGTCAGAGTATATTTAATCAAAAAGCCACTCAATTAAGTGCTCTAAATTCCGCGACAGAAAACCTTGCTGCTGCAGAAAAAGACACGCAAAGCGTAAATGCTATCTTGGCTAAGCAAGTTGAATTAGCGAATCAAACCACTAAATCTTCTAGTACACTTGTCGCAGATTCAGTCAGTGAAGGTAACACCCTAACGATTATTCTTATGGTTATATCTATTGGTTTAGCGGTAGTAATTGCATGGTTTACTTTAATCAGTATAACGCGCCCACTATCACGTGTTAACGAAATGTTGAACATTGTTTCTTCTGGTGATTTATCTAAAAAACTTGATGAATCTGGCAAAGATGAATTTGCTCAACTTTCTAGAAACTGTAACTTGTTAATCGACAGCTTACGTAATTTGATCAACGGTATTGTTAGCCGTTCTACTCAGTTAGCTACAGCGGCAGAAGAAACTTCAGCGGTTACAGCACAAAGTACAACCGCAATTGAAGAACAACGTGCTCAAGTTGAACAAGCGGCATCTGCGACTACAGAAATGAGCAGTACCTCTCAAAGCGTGCTTTCAAGTGCCAATGATGCCCTTGGCGAAATTAAACAAGCCGATGATGAAGCTGAACGTGTAAAAGGTATTTCTGATAGAAACCGTAAAACAATCGAACAGCTTGCAAACGAAGTTGAAGATGCTTCACAAGTTATTAATAAACTT
>JAQWHO010000126.1 GCA_029249355.1 Thalassotalea sp. | reverse complement strand
GAGTTTATTACATATAAACACATCAGTTGGGCGAGGTACCGCAGGTGCTGATTTAAATACTATTCCACTACATGCGATTAAACGAATTGAAATACTTCGTGATGGAGCAACGGCGCAATATGGCTCAGATGCTATTGCAGGCGTGATCAATATTGTCTTAAAAGACTCAGTGGATGAAGGCAGTATCAACAGTACTTTTGGGCAATATCAACAAGGTGATGGAGAAACCGCTAATTTAAGCTTTAACAAGGGCTTTTCATTCAATGAGCAAGGTTTTATTAACGCAACTATTAGTCTTTTAAAACATCAATCTACCGACCGTTCAGGTTTACATGGCAGTTGCCAATACCATGGTTGTGAAAAACTCGCTAATGGTGATTATTTAACAAACGATAATAAAGAACGCAACGCCAAGAGAAAAACATTCAAAATTGGTGATCCGGCTTATCAACAGTTTAGCTTTTCTTATAACGCTAATTATCCGTTATCAGCTGGAGAATTATATAGTTTTGCTATTTACTCTAAACGAAGAAACAATTCTGCCGCATTTTTCCGCCACAGTACGAATCAATTAGCCAACCCTTTACTTCAAGATAATGAAGCACTTCGCCCGAATGGTTTTTTACCTTATATCCATTCTGACATTACTGACAGCTCATTTAATCTGGGTTTTAAAACAGATCTCGACAATGAAACAACGTTTGATATTTCATTTACCCATGGTGAAAATAATATTGATTATCAAACAAGAAGCTCTCTCAATGCTTCATACGCGAATCTATTACTAGAACAAGGGAATTTGACTGCTCAACAAATAAGAACGAAACTACCTCAATCGGCCAATGCATATGCTTTATCTTTATCGTTACAAACACTTAATATTGATCTGCAAAGAATGTATGACTACTTTTCACTTTCACTCGGTGCTGAAATTAGAAAAGACACTTATCAAGTTAGTCCCGGTGAAAAATACAGTTATTTCGATTATGACAGCCATGCTGGTAATGCCTTTTTTGACAAAGATGCCTTAGGGGGAATTCAAGGCTTCCCTGGAATATCCTCAAAATCTGCGGTGGATGAATCACGTCAAGTTAGCTCTGTTTATTTTGAACTGAACAGTGAAATATTCGAAAATATTACGTTAGATGGTGCAGTCAGATATGATAACTATGAAGACTTCGGCGATACTTCCAATATTAAGCTGGCGGCGAATTGGCGGGTGAATGAAGCTCTAACATTCCGCAGTTCAATAAGTACCGGTTTTAGAGCTCCTTCAATGCAACAGTTGTATTTTAACAATGTCAGTACACAGTTTATTGTCGATGAGAACAATCAGTTTTCCGCAGAACAAATAGGCACATTTAGAAATGATAGCGCTTTGACAGAACTGATTGGTGTACCTAGATTAAAAGAAGAACAATCGACTAATTTTACTTTAGGCAGTGTTTTCACTTTTAACGACCAATTTAGTGTAACTCTCGACTATTACGCCATTAACATTGATGACCGTATAGTCATTAGTAATAAACTCAGTCCAGAGTACTCCAATGAACTTAGCGAGTTACTACAACAAAATAATGTCGATAAAGCGCAAGTTTTCCTCAATGGCGTGAATACAGAAACGAAAGGCATTGATTTAATAGCCAGTTGGAAAACATCATTTTTATCTGGCTCACTTGATATTACCTTGGCAGGTAACATTACCGATACCGACGTGACAGAGCTCTATATACCTAATTCTGAGGTATTAAACGCGTTAACCGTTGAGCAAGTATTTTCTGAGCAAGATATTTCAATTATTGAAGAATGGCAGCCAAAAAATAGATTAAGCTTTAACTCCACTTATCAACAAAATAACTGGTCTCTCAATCTTGCTATTAACCGTTACGGCGAATACACCATTACTGATGGAGCAAGACAAACATATGGTGCTGAAGTATTAACAGACGTAAAAATTGAACAACAATTTAGTCAGCAATTTTCATGGTATCTTGGGATAAATAATATATTTAATGTTACCCCCGATAAAAATAAAATAGCGAACTCTCATGCGGGTACCATTATAGACAACCAAGGGAATGAAATAGTCAGTAGCCCTGGCGTGTTTAAGTATTCACGCCGTTCAGCACCTTTTGGTTTTAATGGTAGTTATTTATATGTTGGCTTGAACTACCACTTTGAATAATATTAATAAAATCTATTAGCTTTCTCGTCGTGTAAAAACCCAATCATTATCTTTTGAAAACTCTTCACTGTAGCTATAACCTGCGACAGCAAAGCCTTTTAATGCATCTAATGAATCAATTTTATTTTCAATGATATACCTTGCCATTAAACCACGTGCTTTTTTCGCGAAAAAACTGATCATTTTATATTGACCATTTTTCCAATCTTTAAATGCCGGTGTGATCAATTCAGCATTTAATGATTTTTTCTTCACCGATTTAAAATACTCATTTGACGCAAGGTTAATCAAAATATTATCCCCCTGCTCAGCAAGTGCTTGGTTAAGTTTGTCAGTAATTAAATCCCCCCAAAATTGATACAAATTAGTGCCGCGATCGTTATTGAGCTTAGTGCCCATTTCTAATCGATAAGCTTGCATTAAATCTAAAGGTTTTAGTAAACCATATAAGCCTGACAATATTCTCATATGCTGCTGCGCATATTCAAAATCAGCATCAGTTAAAGACTTAGCGTCTAACCCCGAGTAAACATCGCCATTAAACGCAAGCACTGCCGGTCGAGCATTATCAACGGTAAAAGGCTGCGACCATTCTCCAAACCTAGCAGCATTTAGTCCCGCTAATTTATCACTAATGCCCATCAAAGAAGAGATTTCTGCTGGAGACAGTTTTACGCATTGCTCAATCAATAATTGACTGTGCGATAACAACTCTGGTTGTGAATATTTGTCAGTATTTAAAGGCGATTCATAATCTAAATTTTTTGCAGGAGAGACAACAAGTAACATAACGGATCCGAGTCGATGAAAATTGTCGATACTATACCATAGCAGCAGCAGATTGAAATCGATGAGGTATCTTGGGTATAGATCTAATACAGAAAAAAATAATCTAATTATTTACCTTAAATCCACGAAAGCTACTTGCTAATTTGACAGGATTTGGTACAAATTAATGTTCGAGCTCAAATACTTCTCAAAAAATTAATGATGGATAATTTGAGCCGTTAAAGGAGTCACACCAGAAATAAGCCGCTTGTCATATTATTTACGATTTGCTCAACGCTTTATCGGTACACTTTTCACATAAAATTAAAGGAAAATATGATGACAAACCAATTAGAACAATTAAAAAAAATGACCACAGTGGTAGCCGACACCGGTGATATTGAAGCCATTGGAAAATTTCATCCTCAAGACGCAACTACGAATCCATCGCTACTACTTAAAGCTGCTTCGATAAAAAGTTATCAACATTTGTTGGATCAAGCCGTTGCTTGGGCAAAGGAGCAATCAACCGATACAGCTCAACAAGTGATTGACGCAGCAGATAAATTATCAGTATTAATTGGTTTAGAAATTTTAAAAATTATTCCTGGTCGTATTTCGACCGAAGTAGACGCTCGTTTATCTTTTGATACACAGGCTTCTATCGAAAAAGCTCATAAACTTATCGGTATGTATAATGAAGCTGGCATCAGCAATGAAAGAATATTAATTAAACTAGCTTCTACATGGGAAGGCATTAAAGCCGCAGAACAATTAGAAAAGTCAGGTATCAACTGTAACTTAACCTTATTATTTAGTTTCGCCCAAGCTCAAGCGTGTGCTGAAGCCGGCACTTATTTAATTTCTCCTTTTGTTGGTCGTATTTTAGATTGGTATAAAAAAGACACCGGCATTACTGAATATGCTGCAGATGAAGATCCGGGCGTGTTATCGGTCAGTAAAATTTATAACTATTACAAAGCTAAAGGCTATAAAACGGTTGTGATGGGCGCAAGCTTTAGAAACAGTGGTGAGATTTTGGCATTAGCCGGTTGTGACCGTTTAACGATTAGCCCTAATCTATTAGATGAATTAGCTAACTCTCAAGAAAGTGTTAAGCAAAAATTATTTAATGATCAGGAACCTATCGCTGCAGAGTCTTCGTTAACAGAAGCTAGTTTCCGTTGGTTAATGAATGAAGACGCGATGGCAACTGAAAAGCTCTCTGAAGGGATCAGAAACTTCGCTATTGACCAAGTTAAGTTAGAGAAGCAACTTTCAGCATTATTATAAAAATAAAAAAGCTTACTATTCACCCACTTGGATAAAAGTACGAAAATAATGTTTCAAATTTCTAGCATAGTATGGTAAAAAAATCATGCAGTTGTAGAATAAAAGGGACATTCCATGGATAAGCTAAATGAAGTACTTGGCTCTCTTGGTAAACAACCAAAAGCCGCAACAAATAGTAATAAAAAAAGAAAATGGCGTGAAATAGAACAACTGAAAGAAAAGTTTCAACTAGAAAAAGACTTAAAAGCCTATGAAGACTCATTAGAGTATATGTTGGACGAGTTTTAAAGCTAATTAAAACACTTAAATTAAAGCCCAGTTTTTACTGGGTTTTTTATTGCAGAATGAAAATCGACACGAAACAAATGAATTTAATAGGACTTGGCAAACCAACAGCACAATTAAATGTATACATAGAAAATATTCCTCCCTTAGAAGAATACCAATCATTAGCAGTATGTCGACCAATGCAAGTGGGAGAGATAAAAATGATCGCTGATCTTACCGGCAATCATTGGCGAAAAATATTTAATGTTTACGCGAAAATAGTTTTTGAGCTAAGAACTCCATCTTATAAATCATGGCAAGAGTTTCGCGATAATGCTTTATTACAACTGCATAGTAATGAAAATTTACTGTTTAATTTACCTATTCAAACCACATTACAAAATTTATTACTCGAGAATATACCGCCTGAAAATGTAACGCCTGAAAATCTACCCGCTGAAAATACAACCCTTAAGAATATATCTCAGAATAATATATCTATTATCGTGGGTAAAACTTACGCAACCAAACTCGGACTATCACAAGAGTGCCATTGGCTTTCAACGGATTTTGCTATAAATACTGAGAAGAAATTATTGATATGTCCCTACTTTGACTATCGACAATTATCGAATATAAAAATAACTAAACTTTGCCAATTAATTAAATCGCTATCTGACACTATATAAACTGAACTCGGTTTAAGAGATATTTAACGAGTTGAAATATAAGTAAAAACTATTTCATTATATCTCTAGCTTGATAGTTTTTCTTAATTTAAGGAAAATTTCGCGTCAATAGCTGGCCTATTGCAAGAAAATTTAACGCAGAAGTAAGGAAAAATAGCTGCTAGAGAAACATTTATTAAGCCGAGCTCAGGTTATTTATAAGTAATATTTAGACGTTATGCTGTAAATATAACGAATCTTGTTCAAGCCATTGAGGATAAAAACGTAACGGCTCTGCACATGGCTTAGATAAGTAAAAACCTTGCGCGTACCTCATACCTAATTGCCTCAATAATTCATACTCTTCAAAACACTCTATGCCCTCAACAATTACTTTTGCCTCTGCAGAATGAGCCAATTCAAATATCGCTTTTAAAAATTTTCTTTTAAAGCTATCAAGATGGCAGTTGTCGACAAAGTAACGATCAACTTTAACAATATCAGGGCGTAATTGACTCCACATTTTCAAACCAGAATAACCTGCACCTAAATCATCAATCGCGACATCAAAACCAAATTGTCGATATTTAGCGAGCGCTAAACTTAATGTTTGTGCATTTGGAAAAGGGTATTTTTCACTTAACTCGATCACTATTTGCTGACAATCTAAACCAGCCCTTTCTACCAATTTTATCGTTTCGCCTTGAGGATGGGCTTTGTCTAACAACACCAACGGACTAATATTTAGAAACAACTTCCCCTCAAGCTTTAATTTTGCAAATTGTTTAATGGCGGTATCACGACATAAAATTTCAAGTTCAGATAATAATCCACAATTAGTGGCTGACTTAAACAAGACATCTGGCGTGTAATAGGGACTATATACTGGCCCTCTAGATAAGGCTTCATAACCTACGATAGATTTATTGGTGATATCAAAAATAGGCTGAAAAACCACACTGACTTCTTTATCTCGTAAGATATTTTGAATAATTTTGAACACATAATTCTCCTTTCTTCTGAAAGTTTAGGAGTTTTAGATGACAGGTTTATGACAAATTTTAAATTTAAGCGAAGGTTTACGTAGGAAATATAAAGCTTAGAGGAAAAGAATAACTCATTAGATGGTACAAACAAAAAGACTCAGCTAAAACTCTATCGTTTTATTGCTGAGCCTTTTAAAATTAACGGGTAAATTAAATAACAATTTCGCGGTAATTGTTCTACTAAAAGTGATTTAGTCGATCGTTATTTTAGCTTATTGTTTTAATACATTACTCTACACTTGATTCAGTTCCATCAACTTCATCAGGCGTTTCTTTACGTAAAGGAGATTCTATTTCAACTCTATCAACGCGTTGTAGCCCTCTTGGCAACTTATTACCACGACGTCCACGTTCACCACGATAATGTTCTATGTCACTCGCTTTAAGCGTCAGCTTCCGCTTTCCTGCATGTAAAGTAACAGCGTCTTGTGCGGTAATCACATCCAATAAAGTCACATATTCTTCTCTTGCTTTAGCGCGAGCAGAAGAAATATTAATAATTTTATTTCCTTTACCTTTGCTTAATACGGGTAAATCTTTAACAGGAAATACCAGCATGCGCCCTTCGGTAGTAATCGCTAACACCAAAGCATTTTCAATATCATTAATGGGTTTAGGTCGAATAACTTTTGCGCTTGCCGGTAAACTTAACAGTGCTTTACCATTTTTATTCCGGCTGATCATATCTGAAAATTTACCTACGAAACCGTAACCAGCATCACTACTGAGCAAATAAATAGTTTCATCATCAGCCATTAATGTTTGTTCGAAATTTTCGCCTGTTGATAGATTAAAGCGCCCCGTTAATGGCTCACCTTGACTTCGCGCCGTAGGTAATGTGTGTGCGTCTGTGGTGTAAGCTCGACCCGATGAGTCAATAAAAACGACAGGGCGATTACTTCGCCCTTTGGCTGAACATAAGTATTCATCACCCGATTTATAGCTTAACGCTTTAGGATCAATATCATGTCCTTTCGCACAACGCGCCCAACCTTTTTCAGAAACAACAACGGTAACCGCTTCACTAGGTACTAAATCTTTTTCTGATAATGCTTTAGATTCACTGCGTTCAACAATTTGAGATCGTCTTTCATCACCATATTTTTCAGCGGCTTCAATGATCTCTTTTTTCATCAGAGTATTCATGCGAGCACTAGAGCCTAAGATCTTTTCTAAATGCTCTCTTTCTTTATTTAATTCGTCTTGCTCAGCACGAATTTTTATTTCTTCTAACTTAGCCAGTTGACGAAGTTTTATTTCTAAAATGGCTTCAGCTTGACGTTCTGATAGTTCAAAACGTGAAATAAGTTCTTCTTTAGGGTTGTCATAATTACGAATTATTTCAATGACTTCATCAATGTTTAAATAAGCAATCAGTAAACCATCTAAAAGATGTAAACGCGTTAATACTTTATCAAGACGATATTGTAATCGACGACGAATTGTCTCACGGCGATATTCAATCCACTCGGCTAAAATAGTTTTTAAATTTTTGACGGCTGGCTTATTATTTAGCCCGATCATATTTAGATTTACACGATATGATTTTTCTAAGTCGGTGGTAGCAAATAAATGCTGCATTAACTGCTCAATATCCACTCGGTTAGAACGTGGAACTACCACTAAACGCGTTGGGTTTTCATGGTCAGATTCATCACGAAGATCAACCACCATAGGCAATTTTTTTGCCGTCATTTGACCAGCAATTTGTTCTAATATTTTACCGCCTGATGCTTGATGCGGTAATGCTGTGATCACCACTTCGCCATGTTCTATATCGTACACAGCACGCATTTTTATACTACCGCGCCCGGTATGGTACATTTTTTCGATATCAGCTGCTGGCGTAATAATTTCAGCATCAGTAGGATAATCAGGCCCTTTGACAATTTCTAATATTTCTGCAATTTCAGTTTTTGGCGCTTCAATTAATTTGACACAAGCGTCAGCCATTTCTCTGACATTATGAGGCGGTATATCTGTTGCCATACCTACAGCAATTCCGGTGATACCATTTAGCATAATATGAGGAAGGCGTGCAGGTAGCGTTTTAGGCTCTTTCATCGTGCCGTCAAAGTTGGGTAACCAATCAACGGTGCCTTGTCCTAATTCACTTAATAGCACTTCACTAAAACGAGATAATCGAGATTCTGTATAACGCATTGCCGCAAAAGATTTAGGATCATCTGGCGCCCCCCAGTTACCTTGTCCGTCAACCAACGGATAACGATAAGAGAAAGGCTGAGCCATTAACACCATGGCTTCATAACAAGCTGAATCGCCATGAGGATGAAATTTACCCAAAACATCACCAACGGTACGGGCTGATTTTTTATACTTTGCCGCTGCAGATAAACCAAGTTCCGACATCGCATAAACTATACGGCGTTGCACAGGTTTTAAGCCATCACCAATATGTGGCAATGCTCTATCCATGATGACGTACATAGAATAGTTTAAATAAGCTTCTTCGGTAAATTGCCTTAATGGACGTTGTTCAATTCCATCAAGACTATAGTCAAGCGCATCAGACATGGATACAGATTCCCAATATAAACGACTTATCTATCATTAATTTCGCGTAAATTAATCAACAAATAGAATGCTAAGCGTAGGTTTTCTTCTCGTAAAATAGCGGTAAATTGATGGTTATTATTATTTAATGCTATTTAAGACTAAAAAGAACTTTAATTATTATTAATTTGAATAGATTAAGGCGTATTTATCCCTTCTCTTCCATGACTAGCTTATCTGATTATCTCATAGGAAAAAATAGCAGATTGAAAGAAAGTTTTAGAAAATGATAAATATTAAGAATCTTGTGTAGGGGCTCTTGATCTTTCATTTTAGTTTCTGCTATTGGAAAATTTTTAAGGTAACAAGGCGAAAAAAGTGCTCTGTAGTCATTCTACTTTAACTATTTTCAACACTGTTAAGTTGAAAATTAGCCATAGCCCTTCGGGTTGCCTTGAAAAAGCGTCACTCTTTGTTGCTTAAAATGCATTTGGAACAACCAAATATTATATTAAGCGCCTTGATTGCCATCTTTTTCAAGTGCAACAGAACGTTAAACTGAAAGTTCAACAGCCCCTAAATAGCTACATACTTGGTTACGACCTGCATTTTTCGCCAAATACATTGCTTCATCAGCGGCAGTGAGTAAAGCATCAAAATTTTGTTGGGTTTGTGCTAGATTTGCAACGCCAATACTTACCGTTATTTTAAGGTTTTCACCAAAGTGAGATAAATCATATTGCTCCACTTTTTCACGAAAACGCTCGGCAATCGCCTTCGCTTGTTCATGACTTGTTTCCGGCAATATGACAGCAAATTCTTCGCCACCTAAACGCGTTAAAATATCACGAGGACGAATAGTTTCACCTCCTAGATTCGCAATGGCTTTTATTACCTCATCACCAACGTTATGGCCATAATGGTCATTCACTTGTTTGAAATAATCAATGTCGAGTAAAATAACACTAAGATCATGCTGATGTTTTAAGGCAGATTCAATGTGAATTTCGCCTTGTTTAAATAAAGTTCGGCGATTAAAGAGTTGCGTTAAACTATCACGCTTAGATATACGTTTTAAAGTTGCCCGTATTTTTAATTGTCTCACTAATAAAGCAATAAAAATTATCGCAGTAATAATCAGTATCACAATATTTCGATGTTGTGTTTTTGCTTCTTTTGCTGCCTCTGCTAACTGTAACGTTTGATATTCATGCTCCGTTTTTAATAATTCATTCGCTTTTACTTTTAAATCAGTTTCGTATTTAGCATTAAGCTTAATTAATCGTTCTTCTCTCAAAAGCTTTCGATAATCTCGATATTTATCCAAATACAAATTCTTTTGTTCATAAGCTAATTTGAATTGAGATATTTGGGCGTAACTTTTAGCTAAGTTTAAATGTAATTGATTAAACTGTGGCTGAATTAATTGCACATGAGCAATTTTATCTTCCAGTAATAACGCTTTTTTCAACCAATTAATCGCCTTATGAGCCTCATTATTTTCACTCACAAGATTGGCTCGAATAATGAACATTAAATATTTTTCCGCAACATTAAAATTGTCACTAATATCGACTATATTCGGCAGTATTTTCTCAGCCGAAATAGGATCATTTTCACTGAGCTCAAGTAAAGAAATTAATTTGGCATCAATAGGTAAAGGTTCGTCACTGTTAAGCAAATTAGATTGCGTCGGCTGAGCTATATCAGACAATGTCGCGGCTTTATTTAACTGCTCTTCTGCAAATAATTTACCTGAAAAAAATATCAGAAAAAGCAATATCAATTTAAGGACAATGGCATTATTCATTAATGCACACCTTATTTTTTCCTTGGCGCTTAGCTTGATACATTAGTAAGTCAGCATCTTTAAGTAATTCTTCAAAAGTTTGATGCTTAGTTTGATTGTAATGAACGACACCAATACTTAATGAGATATTATTTATTTGATTATTAGGGCATGTATACTGTTCAGCAGATGAGCGTAATCTCTCAGCAATTTCTTGTGCTTGTTCTATAGTGGTATTTGGTAACAAGGCAACAAACTCTTCACCACCAAATCGTCCGAAAACATCTGTATCTCGCATATGCTCTTGCCCTAAACTTGCAATAGCTTTTAAAGTTTGATCTCCCACTTTATGACCATAGGTATCATTAACCTTTTTAAAGTCATCAACATCAACAATGAATAAACTCAATAATAAAGCTTCTTCCTTTGCTTGTTTAAATACATCGTTTCCTAACTGCATTAATCGACGTCTGTTAGCGACATTGGTCAAACTATCTGTTCGAGTCGCGATAAGTAGTTTTTTCTGCCCATTGATTATTTTAATTAATATCCAAGCAAGCACTAAGGCAATCAGTGCAAAGACGAAAATAAAAATTTTCCGATCCTTAGCATCACTTTTAGCTTCAGATAATAAAAGAGATTGTACAGATTCTTTTTGTTCTAATATTTTTTTTTGCAGATCCGCTTGCTCGCTTTCATAACGCATTCGAAGATCTTCAATACCATCAAAATTGCTTTTTTCAGGAAGTGATAAAGCAAAGGTTAAGAATTCATCTTGTGCAAGATAAGCTTGTTGGTAATTTTCTATTTTAAAATAAGTTTCAGCTTTTAAATAAAGTAAATTTATTCGTGAAATTGTACTAACTACTTTTTGCTCACTCCCTTCATATTTTTTAAGATATTCGGTTGCAATATGCATACTTTCTAATGCTTCTTCATAGCGACCAAGCTCCATAAACAAATAGCCTTTATCAAGCGCATGAGCAATGGGAATATCAACCTGTTCGGCTTGTTCTATATATTGGCTAGCGATCAACATATATTGATAAGAAGCTTCTGGGTCGCTATCTTCTTTTTTAATATGAGCCCAGGCCATTCCGGCATAGATAGATGAAATCAATTCATTATTGGAAATTTTATCTATATCTTCAAGTATTTGCTCATAAACTAAAATAGCTTCTTCATATCTTTCATTAACTGAATGACTTGAAGCGATATTGCGTAAAGTATTAAAAGCATAAAATATTTTTCCTGCTTTTTGATAATATTCGTAAGCACTTTTATGATAAGACAGTGATTTTTCTTCTTGATTGATCAGGCTATATAAAATGCCCATTTCACCATAAATAAAACCGAGTAACTCATCATCATTAATTTTTTGAGCAATTGCTAACGCGTCGTTAAACATAATTAATGCGCGATCAAACTTTTCCATTAAATAATTTAACGCGCCAATATTGACTAAACCAATGGCAACAATTTTTTTATTATTCAGTGAGTCCGCTATTTCTAAACCATTTAAATAATCTTCACGCGCCGCTTGATAATCACCTAGGCTTTCGATAGCAAAGCCTCTAGCATAAAGTAACTCTGAGGTAGTAATACTAGGACTTGATAATTTTCTTGCCAGCTTTAAAGCATCGGTAGCAAGGTTGATGCTTTTTTGATATTGCGCTTGCTCTACATAAAGCTCAGCTAAAAGTTTATTAAAAATTAGCTGGTTTTCAATAGTTAACGACGAAATGTTGTTACTTTGAGCATAGAGAAAGGTGAAAGCATCGGCAGTATGAGTGTCTTTTAACAATTCCGCTTTTTTAATAAAAGCATCGAAGGTGTTATTTTTAATTGCTTGAAAAGCAATTGACTGACAAGAAATCAACAAAAGTACACCCAAGATCAGAGGGAGCAGCAATTTTGATAAATTGAAATAACCTCTAAACAATGTAATACCTTTATCTGTTAATAATTAAAAGAATGAATTTTTAAGAGCGTCAGTATAAAACGAAGTAAAGACAATGATAAAGGCAAATCTTACTATTTATCTGCCAAGTTTCATTCCTTTTAATTTTCTATTAATTATCAAGTTAATAGCTTTAAATTAATAAATAATTAATTGTTTAATTGCCAATAGCAGGCCTCTATTTTATTCCCGTCTAAGTCAGTGACGAAACAGCCGTAATATTTATCTCCGTACTCAGGTCGTAAACCCGGTTGACCATTATCTTTTGCACCAAGGCTAAGCGCCTGATGGTAAAAAGTATCGACTTGCTGTTTTGAAGTAGCAACAAAACCGAAATGTACACCATTACCATTAGTTGCTGAGTTTTTATCAAAAGGAATTTGTATCCAAAACTCAGGGTAACCATCTTTGCCAAAAGCAACAGCGTGCTCATATTCACACACCAAGTCAATTAATAACGTTTTAAGTAAAGGTTGATAAAAAGCTTTAGCCTTCAACACATCGCTAGTACCAACTGATGCATGGCAAATACTTCGAAGTTCTCTGTTTTCAATCATAATTTATTTTTATCCAAAAATAAGTTAGTAGTGTAATAAGCATTATTTAATGGGGTAGCATAACGTAAAAGCCCCGTGTAAAAAATTTAGAAAACGTAATAGTGTTAATTCGGAAAGTGAACAAATATCTGCTATAACTGTATTAATACACTTTATTTACATCTTGTTAACTATGAAATTTAATTTTTACTATTTACCGCTTTGCTTAATTGCTATGTTAAGTCCCCCTATTATTGCTGGGGCAGACTTAAGTACTTACACTGCGCCTAGCGATATGAAAAATTTACATATTGACGAACTCGGCAGTAGTGAAAGCTCATCTGAATTTGTAATATTTGTCAGAAACGAAGTAAAAGCGCATATACATAAAGAACACACAGAACTAATTTATGTATTAGAAGGTGAAGGGCTATTTTATTTAGGCGAGACCAAGCAAATTATTAAACCGGGTGATTTTATCAGAGTCAACAAAGGCATTGTTCACGCAGTTAAAGTAACCTCTAAAATCCCGCTAAAGGTACTCTCCATTCAAACGCCAAAATTTATCGGTAAAGATAGGTTTTTCGTTGACTTAAAAACGAATAATTAATCAACAAAAAATTTTATTTACAATAAGGATGAAAAAAACATTTCTTATATCTAGAACAGTTCTTATAAGTAATTGGGATTATCCTCAAACTTAAACCACTTCCACCATATCACCTTTGCTTTGTAACCATTCTTTACGGTCACCACTGCGCTTTTTAGACAGCAGCATATCCATCATTTCCATTGTTTCAGAATGCTCATCAACCGTTAATTGAACTAATCGACGAGTATTTGGATCCATAGTCGTTTCACGCAATTGTAATGGGTTCATTTCCCCCAAACCTTTAAAGCGTTGTACGTTAACTTTACCCCGTTTTTTCTCTGCTTCTATACGATCTAAAATACCGTCTTTTTCATCTTCATCTAATGCGTAGAAAACTTCTTTCCCAACATCAATTCGATAAAGTGGTGGCATAGCTACATAAACATGGCCGGCTTGAACTAAAGGTAAAAAATGCTGAGTAAATAAAGCACATAACAAAGTTGCAATATGTAAACCATCTGAATCGGCATCCGCTAAAATACACACCTTTCCATATCGTAATTCTGATAAATCTTCAGTGTCAGGATCAATACCTAACGCAACAGAAATATCATGAACTTCTTGAGACGCTAAAATTTGTCCTGATTCAACTTCCCAGGTATTTAATATTTTACCGCGCAAAGGCATGATCGCTTGATTTTCACGATCTCTAGCTTGTTTTGCACTACCGCCAGCAGAATCACCTTCCACTAAAAACAATTCAGTGCGAGTGATATCTTGACTACCACAATCGGTTAATTTCCCGGGAAGTGCTGGGCCTTGGGTTATTTTTTTACGAACAATTTTTTTACTTGCACGCAAACGACGTTGCGCATTAGAGATACAAAATTCAGCTAAGGCTTCAGCAATTTCAGTATGTTCGTTTAACCATAAACTAAACGCGTCTTTAACCACACCAGTGACAAAAGCAGCACATTGGCGTGAAGATAATCGCTCTTTTGTTTGACCTGCGAACTGAGGATCTTCCATTTTCACCGATAAAATATAAGAACATTTGTCCCAGATATCATCAGGCGTTAATTTAACGCCGCGCGGCACTAAATGTCGAAACTCACAAAATTCACGCATTGATTCTAGTAAGCCTTGACGCATACCATTGACATGCGTACCACCTTGAATAGTAGGAATAAGGTTTACGTAACTTTCACCTACTGATTCACCGCCTTCAGGAAGCCAAGTTACTGCCCAATCAACCGCTTCATTTTGCGAAGAGAATGAACCAACGAAAGGCTCTTCAGGCATGCTGACATAACCTTTAACGGATTCTTTTAAATAATCACAAAGACCGTCTTCGTAGCACCACTCGTATTTCTTTTCTTCATTTTTATCGTGAAATTTAATCGTTAAACCGGGGCATAAAACCGCTTTAGCCTTCAGTAAATGTACTAAACGACGTGCAGAAAACTTGGCTGAATCAAAATAACTTTCATCGGGCCAAAACTTAACACGCGTTCCCGTATTTCTTCGTCCGACAGTGCCAGTTTCTCTTAACTCTTCAACTTTTTCACCACTCTCAAATGCCATTTCATGCACTTTTCCATCGCGGCGAACGGCAACATCAACACGTTTAGATAAGGCATTTACAACGGAAATACCTACGCCATGTAATCCACCAGAAAATTGATAATTTTTATTAGAAAACTTGCCGCCGGCATGAAGCTTACAAAAGATCAATTCTACGCCAGAAACACCTTCTTCTTTATGGATGTCGATTGGCATACCGCGACCGTCGTCAATCACTTCTAATGACTGATCTTTATCTAAAATAACGGTAATGTTTTGCGCGTGACCAGCTAAGGCTTCATCCACTGAGTTATCGATTACTTCTTGGCCCAAATGATTTGGACGAGAGGTATCGGTATACATTCCGGGACGATGACGTACGGGATCCAAACCGCTAAGCACTTCAATGGATTCTGAATTATATTGTTCGCTCATAATGCTTTTCTGATAATTATTATAATGTTGAGTGGATTTTTATTGCAGATCTAAAAATTTCATAATCGCTGGCAACATTGCCTCATAATTTATAAAACTATGATCACCGCCCTGTTGAACAATTAACTGGCAATTTTGATATTTTTCTACTGCTTGTTGATAATCTAACACTTCATCACCTGTTTGTACCATCACCATGTAATGTTTTTTAGTAATTTTTTCTTTAAGTAGCTTCTTTAAGTCAATCATGTGCTGCTCAGTCACCTTATATACTTCCTTGGTGTAGGGATTTTTCTGCTCACCTAAGTAATCGACTAACAATTCAAACGGCTTAATGGCAGGGTTAATTAACGCGGCTTTAAGATGATACTTTTCGGATAAGTACGTTGAAAAATAGCCCCCTAATGACGAGCCCATTAAACACCAGTGGTTATCGGGTTTCGAATGTAAAATAGCCTCTAACTGATCTATTGCGTCCTGGGGATTAGAAAGCAGCTGAGGACAATAAAATTCAACATCAATTTGATGATCAATTAAGTATTGTTTTGTTAATTGTGATTTTGTAGAAAGTGGCGATGAATTAAAACCATGAATATAGAGAATACTCTTGGTTATCGTAGTTGGTGTCATTTTGGCAGTCATTTATGGAATAGCAACTTTTAGCGAAGGAAAATAACGTGGTTATTAACGACACCATCATTATGTAAATCAAAAATACGGTAACCCGCCTGTTTCCCTGAGTTTTCTAATGCTGAAGTTGAACGTTCAAATTGAATTGACGTAGCAGGGCAAGTAAATAATGGAATATTCTTTTCACCCGTGTCTACTTTCAAATCGATCGCATTATGCACATGGCCACAACCAATCGCTTTAATATTATCTATTTGATTAAGCGTTCGATAAAAATTATCTTTTGCCAATAATCCATGTTTATCGATAAAATAGTCAACGTTTGCAGGATGATGATGCATTAAAATAAATTGATGTTTATTCTTATCAATCACATTTAATAATCGCGCACTTTCTTTATCAGTAATAAGTCCCGATGGCGTAGCACTTTTACTGTGTAATAACTGAATCTGCCATGCTTCGTTGGTAATTGTTTTATCACTATTAAAAGGGAATTCACTTAGATATTCATTTAATAATTCCGGTTCATCATGATTACCCGCTAAAAAATATACCGGTATCGCTGTTCCAGAAAACTTCACGGCTTCACTAAAATTTTGATAGGATTTTTCGCTATGATCTTGGGTCAAATCCCCGGTAAAAACAATAAAGGCAATTGCAGAATTATTATTGATCTGTTCGAGTACATGGCAAAGGTTTTGGTAAACATTTACACCGTAATGTAGCGCTTCTTTATCTCTATATAAATGGCAATCGCTTATTTGAGCAAAACTATGAATATCAATCTCCTTAATTCTGAATTTACGTATGAACTTATCTATTTAACTGTCGTTAAATGCGTTTGGCCAAGTTGTAAACTCAGTTGCAACCACTCTTTAAGAAACAAATTCATTTGCTGTTTTTCATCAGGAAGGTGCATGGCATGATTAGGGTAATCGTAACGAGGTTTAACCTGTCTAATATCTTGATTACTGATCACTTCTGCCATTCGAGCATCATGATATAAACGGATCACCATTTTAGGACGTAAAAAGTGAGTTATTTTATGGTCATCCGTTGGCTCTTTATCATCAATAAATGATTCTTGAGTCATAGTAACTAACGAGGTATATCGAGTAACTTCCGTGACAATAATACGATAAGATAAAAAATCTGAAATAAAAAAAGAACGTTTATCCCCTACCTTATCTTTATCTGCTAATAAACGTAGTAACATCATATAATTGACATCACAAAGACTCATCAAATCAGATAAGTTGGGGCGATAATATGATTTATTGTTTAATGACGTTGCCACAAAGTTCCCACAATTATTTCTTATGTTGTTGTTGAATTTTCTCATAGTTCAACGCTAACCATTGTAACCCAATAACAGTTGAAGCATTAACAATTTTACCTTGCGATAATAACGCCATTGCTGTCGTTCTTTTCATCACATGTACTAATATATCTTCGCCCTCTTCAGGCAAGCCATAAATACCACCCGAGTCACTACTATCAACAATCGCCAAATATAGGTAAATAGCTTCGCTCATGCCGCCGGGGCTTGAAAGGTATTTCATCACTTTAGTAACATTGGTTTCATTAATATCAAGATTAGCTTCTTCTTTCGCTTCTCTAATTGCAACTTCGACAGGTTGCTCGCCTTCTTCAAACATGCCAGCAATAAACTCTAACATCCAAGGAGTTTCTCCTGCTCGAATAGCTCCTGGACGAAATTGTTCAATAAGCACGACTTGATCCAACACTGGATCATAGGGAATAAGTACAACCGCATCACCGCGCTCAAAAACTTCTCGGCTGATATCATCGCTTATCTCGCCCGAATATAGCTTATGTTGTATGACGTACTGATCGAGATCAAAAAAGCCAGCATATTTCCTAACTCTTTCTTTTAATTCAAAATCCTGCTTACTGAATCGTAATAGATCAGTTTTTTTTATATTTTCATTCATTTTTAGTCAAATTTGATAGAAAAAAGGGAAATTCACTACGACAAACCATTAGCATTAAATATTTTGTTACACTAGAATGATTCAACAACTAACTATAGTATTTAGCTTAATCATTATAACTTGTAGAATATACCATCAATTAACAATAAAAATACTCGCTAAATTCCAGTTATTTAGCCACTTAGAGCAATTTAGTCGGCAAAATAAGTTTAGCATCAATTGACGGTTAATTTTATCATTAGTCCAGATAATAAAGTTTGGCAGGGTAATTGCTGTTTGCTACGCAACAGTATGATTAATTAGCATGCTATAAATAATGCCCAAATATAATAACAAGTTTAGAAAACCATTAAAGGAATTACTCTCACATGAAAAAAAATATTACCTCACTTATTATAGGTATAGCTTGCGCAGCAACAAGCACACTAACATTTGCAGAAGATTTGCTTTCTGTTTATGAGCAGGCAAAACAAAATGACCCTCTAGTACTTAAAGCACAGGCACAATTTAAGTCAGCGCAAGAAGGAATAATTCAAGCGAGATCAGTATTACTTCCTAACTTAAAAGCAACGGCCAATTACAGTAACGGTGAATCTGAATTTCGAAATGGTGGCCAAATCACCGACACTGAAGGCACCACGTTAACGGCGAGTTTAAACATGCAACTTTATCATCACGATACTTGGTTACGTTTAGACAATGCTAAAAAATCAGCGCATCGCAGTGACATTAGTTATCAAGCCGCGAAACAAGATTTAATTGTTCGTGTCACAGAAGCTTATTTTAATGTGCTAAGTGCCAAAGATGATTTAGAGTTTGCTGAAGCAGAAAGAGCAGCTATCGAGCGTCAACTTGAACAAACTAAACAACGTTACTCAGTGGGTTTAACAGCGGTTACTGCTGTACATGAAGCGCAAGCTCAATATGATAATGCAGTAACTGAAGTGATTCGCTCAGAAAACGGCGTATATAATTCTGAAGAAGCCTTACGTGTGATAACAAATATTTACCCACGTAATTTAAATACCTTAAATAAAGAGCTTTTCAGTGCTTCTCGTCCAACACCTGACAGTGCTAACGAATGGCAACAAACGGCTGAAGCCAAAAACTTAGATTTAATTGCGCAAAAAATTACTGTTGATATTGCCAAAGAAAATATCAACATTGCTCAATCAGGTCATTATCCAACAATCGATTTAAACGGGAGTATTTCTCGTTCTGATAATGATGATCTTATCGACAACATTACCGCAAAAACCCAAGGTCAATCTTTTGGTGTGACATTAACGGTACCAATTTATTCTGGTGGAGCAACTACAAGTGCTGTTCGACAAGCGCAAAGTAATTATGTTGCAGCAAGCCAAGACTTATCTCAAACACATCGTAACGCGGTGCGTAATGCTCGTAATTCATACAACACCGTAATTGCGGCAGTTTCTGGCATTAAAGCATTACAACAATCAGTTATTTCTGCAGAAAGTGCTTTAAAGGCAACGGAAGCAGGATTTGAAGTAGGTACTCGTACTATTGTTGATGTATTAGATAGCACAAGAAATTTATATAACGCGAAGCGTAATTTGTCATCAACTCGTTATAGCTATATTCAATCAATATTGGCATTAAAACGTGCAGGCGGTACTATTTCGGAACAAGATATTAGCGCTATTAATAAAGGGCTTTCAGCACCCTAATTATCGTTAAAATTTAATCAATAAAAAGGGTGTCATATGACACCCTTTTTTATGCGCTATTTAACTTATTAGTTAATTAAAAATAATAGATGTGATAATCGTAAAACTAGTCTTCTAATCGAATAGTATTGATGATATCTGTCGTAGAGATCCCGGCTTCAAAATTTAATACTTTTACTTGACCACCTGCAGCCATTACTTCTTCGCCGCCCGCAATTTCAGACACTTGATAATCACCGCCTTTCACTAAGGTATTAGGTAATATATTGGCAATTAAACGTTGAGGAGTATCTTCTGAAAAGCTCACCACCCAATCAACTGCGCCTAAGCCAGATAATACCGCCATGCGTCTATCAACAGGATTTACCGGCCTGCCCACACCTTTTAATCGCGTTACTGAGGCATCATCATTTACCGCAACGATCAGTCGAGTGCCTAATTCAGCAGCATTACCTAAATAAGACACATGACCAGCATGTAAAATATCAAAACAACCGTTAGTCATGACAATTTTTTCACCACGTGCTTTTGCCATATTCACCGCGATTTTTAATTGATCTTCAGTTAAGACGCCAAAGCCACTTTCTTGCCCGGTAGCTAGTGCATTTTGTAATTCAGCTTCACTAACTGTTGATGTACCCAATTTACCTACGACAATCCCAGCCGCAATATTGGCTAAAGCACTGGCCTGAGGGTAATCAGAGTGAGCAGCTACAGCAAGTGCTAAAGTTGCAATAACCGTATCTCCAGCGCCGGTTACGTCGTAAACTTCTTTCGCTTGTGTCGGTAAATGAAACTCTTCATGATCACGACGCAGTAATGTCATACCTTGCTCACTTCGCGTCACTAACATGGCTTGTAAGTTTAGCTCTTTAAGCAAACTCAAACCTTTAGAAACAATCTCTGCTTCATCTTTGCATTCACCCACTACCGCTTCAAATTCAGACAAATTTGGCGTAATGATGGTGGCGTCTTTATAGCGGGAAAAGTCAGTTCCTTTAGGATCTACTAACACGGGCACATTGTGTTTATTAGCAATTTTTATCAGTTGCTGAACATCTGACAATGTTCCTTTAGCGTAATCTGACAACAATATCACGTCATGCTTTTCAACAAGTGATTCAACGTTTGCCACTAAAGTAGATTTATCAACTTGGCTCATTGATTCTTCAAAGTCTAAACGGATCAGTTGCTGATTGCGACTCATCACGCGTAATTTTGTGATAGTGGGAATGTCGTTATTTCTATCAAATTTACAAACAACATTCATCGCATTTAAGTGATTCTCTAAAGTTGTAGCAGCTTCATCATTGCCTGTTATACCTGCTAATGTGACATTACCGCCCATAGAAGCAATATTTAACGCAACATTTGCTGCGCCACCAGGTCGGTCTTCATCTTGATTTATTTTGACTATGGGTACTGGCGCTTCGGGAGAAATACGTTGTGTAGGCCCATACCAATAGCGATCTAACATAATATCGCCAACAACTAAAACGCTTGCTTGATTAAAAGCTGGAATATCTACTTTCATCCTGTGTCTCTTAACAGATATAATGGATAATAGTGTATCACATGAATTTCAATGAGTTGACATCATCCCGTGAGTAAAAACAAAGTTTTACAGCCTAAATTCAAACTCTCTTTCCTTCTGCCTAAATATTGGCTTACTTGGATTGGGGTACTAATTTTATATTCTATTTCTTGGCTACCTTATAAAGTGCAGCTTGCATTAGGTCGTTTTGTTGGACGTTTATTACTAAAAATTGGTTCAAGCCGCAAAAAAGTCGCTTTACGAAATTTAGAACTGTGTTTTCCTGAAATGCCTGATGTTGAACGTTTACGTATTCTTAAAGAAAACTTTGAAAATACCGGTATTGCTTTATTTGAAACAGGCATG
>JAQWHO010000125.1 GCA_029249355.1 Thalassotalea sp. | reverse complement strand
AATTAAAGTTTTAGATTTTTTGTAACTCCCCTTACAAAAACTTTTTAGCCACGTACCTTACGTGGCTTTTTTTTGTTTTTAATTCTCGACTTATCGTCAGCATAACGTTAAAAGTTCTAAAAATTATGATAAATAACAAAGATAAGTGTAAAAGGTAATTGTTTGATATTCACAACATTTACTTTTATTGAAATAAAGAAAAATGCCTCTATTCTTTAGTGTACTTTTTAAACCACGCTAAAGTATGCTCAATTTTAGTGATCATTCTTGATGGCTTGCCAGCGATACCATGATAAGAACCCGGAACTTTAACTAGTACAGTGTCAATTTTTCTTAATTTTAACGCTTGATAAAATTGTTCAGTTTGCGCCATTGGAGTGCGTAAGTCGTTTTCTCCAGTCATTAACATCGTGGGTGTGGTTACATTCCCCACTAATGACATAGGTGAACGCTGCCAATAATGCTCAACATGTTCCCAAGGCATGCCTGGAAATTGTGTTGGGATTTGTCTTAAGCCACTGTCAGCAGTTAATACTTTACTTAGCCAGTTAATCACCGGCTTAACAACAACCGCAGCAGAAAATCGATCCGTTAATCCAATAGCATAAGCGCTTGCAATTCCGCCAGCAGAGCCGCCAGCAATAAATAAATTTTTCTCATCAATAAAGCCTAAATCAATCATCGCGTTAACACCTGAGTCATGATCAGCAAAATCTTCTTTTGAGCTATATTTATATTTAAGCAACATAGCAAAGCGCTCACCATAAGAACTACTACCGCGATGATTATCATAAAAAACGACATAACCTTGCGCTGCAAAACGTTGTAACTCTGCCGAAAAATTAGGGCCATACGCTAAATGTGGGCCACCGTGAATTTCTAAAATGAGCGGATACTTTTTATTGGGATCAAAGTTTGGTGGCGTTATGTACCAACCTTGTATCTTTTCATTATCAAAAGATGACTGATAATTTATCTCATGCACCTCACCTAACGATTTATACGCGAATAAATCATCATTTAAATGGGTTAATTGTTGAAAATTTTTCTTGGTATTAATCACAGAAACATCTGCTGGTCGTGTCGTCGTTCCTGATGTAAAAGCCATGATTCCGTTTGTCGATGCTGAAAAGCTACCACTGATATAAGGACGGCCGACCGTTGTGCCAGAAAGCGTATCCGCTAAATCATTAATTTTTCCCTTGGTAGTAATCGTTGCTAACTTTCGTTTACCAAAATCATCGTAACTTATTGCTAAGCTAGAATTTGAAAGCCATTGTGGGTTTCTTATTGAACGATCAAAATCACTCGCTATTGATGTAATATTTTTAGTTTTCCAATCCATGATCTGTAATTTAGCATTGCGGTATGGGTTTAATTCGTTAGAAGTTGAAAGGAAAGCCAATTTTTTACCATTTTCAGAAAACACCGGACTAAACTCTCTCCCGCCACTTGAAGTAAGTTCAGTTAACTTTCTACTTGTTACTTCAATTTTATATAAGTTGCCTTCAAGCCCTTTATATTCCCAATCTTTTAATCTGTTTGCTGAAAAAACAATAGCGCGGCTGTCTTTACTCCAGGTTAATTGTCCTCGGTGATGAAAGTTATCTTGGGTTAATTGGCGAGGTGTTCCACCTTCACTTGGGATCACAAAGATATGCTGATATCCTGGTTTTATTAAACCTCTACCATCTGCTTGGTAATAAGCTTGATCAATAACCACGACAGGCTTAGACCATTTCGCACCTTTAGGCTTTTTCGGCATTTTAGCAAGAACGGTATTTTGTCCATTTACAAGTTGACTAAACGCCAACCATTTACTGTCTGGAGACCAGGTTAAACTAGAAACGCCCCCCTGAAGTTGACTCACTAAAGCGGTTCTATTTTCGGCTAAATAATGCACATGAATTTGATTACTGCCGGTTAAGTTACTGACAAAGGCAATTCTTTTACCATCAGGAGACCAACGAGCTTGCGAATATTGTTTTTCATCAGAAAAAAGTGGTATCTGCTTTTGTGTTTTGACATCAATTAACCATAAATTACGGTTTTTATTATCGGTCATAATGTCATGTGAATTTCTTACATAAAGCACTTTAGTACCATCAGGAGAAATTTGAGGATCGCTCGCATACTCCAAGTCAAATATATCTTCTGAGGTAAAATAATCACTAGCGAAAGTTTCAACTGACGTTATGGCTACCGTAGTAATGAATATAAAAAAGGATAAGAAACGCATAATTTCTCCAAAAGTATTAGTAATTATTATTGATTGTATATAAAGCAGTTATTAATCCTACACTAACACGTTCAATCACATGATAAATAAGATAACTGAATAAATAATAAAGCCTAATATATCGCTATTAAAATTGAACAGATGAAAGTAAAACCTTGATATAGAACAAGCTAGAGTACGACTCGATAAGATATTATTTATACATAAAGTATTTCCATTGAATGCTTTTAATAACTCAAAAAGTACATATTATGAATATAATGAAAAGTGATGTTTTAGAAGGTGATGTTTTAGAAGGCAATGTCTACGTAATGACACATTCTATTTTTTCTAATGTAGTCAGAATAGGATGTACTCCTAATGAACCTAAAGAATATGCCAAGACGCTTTCTCAACATACTCCTGGTGACTATAGTGTCGCATTCCAGCTATTTTGCAAAAATCCTTGTCATATAAAAAAACAAGTCAGAAAATATTTAAGTGCAAATAAGTATGTTAATGAATTCTACGAAGTGCAGCCTGAGAACGCCGCTAAATTGCTAAAAACAGAATCGTTAAGAATATCTATAAACCATGCTTATTAACTAGCTTTACTTAACTCTTTTAGCTTGTTTAGTTTTATTGGCTTCGCTGATTTTCTTTTATTATCTCAGCCATTGTGAGCGAGTTTAGATCTGCTTCTGACAATAAGCCGGTGATAACGCCCTGCTGATTTTTTTCTGGTTGGTTTTGACTGACTTTCCATTTTCCAACAAGAGAAGTTATCTCTATTTCTATACCGACAATAGCTGGTAACATTTTTTCGATATAAATACTTGGCGCATCACTCACAGACCAAGGTGTTTTTTGATTCGCTTCATGCAGGTTAGTTAACTCGTTAACAATTGCTAACTTCTTTTTATCATCATGAAGATATTGCATGTTACCTTTTACATGAACAGCCACATAGTTCCATGTTGGTACCGCTCGACCGTTTTCTTGCTTTGATGGGTAATAATTTGGCGATATATAACAATTAGGCCCATTAAATATAACGAGTACTTGTGAGCCTTCTTGAATATTTTTCCATAAAGGGTTCCCTTTAGCGATATGGCCTAAAAGTACTTTTCCATCTCCCTTTTGCTGTAAATAAAAAGGAATATGATTTACTTCAATACCAGAATCAGAATATGTAATTAATGATGCAAAAGGATATTGTTCAAGGAGAGCGAATAAAACAACCTCATCATGTTCTTGAAAATGTTTTGGGGTATACATTTTTTGCTTTACCTAAAGGACTATAACTAGCCGGCTATTTCAAAATGAGTTATTTTTAAATGAGTTATGATTAAACGAACAAGACTTAAATGAACAATACTTAAACGAACAATACTTAAACGAACAATAGCAAAAACAGTCACATACAAAGGGTCATCAATAGTTATTGACACTTAAAGCATAATCCTAAGACAAATTCGTTGTCTTACTGACTCTTTGTTAAATAAAGGTAATTCAGTACTTATAAAATAAATTGATCAACCGATTTATCTAATTTTTGCGCTAAACTTGCCACTTCTTTACTGTGAGACAATGTAGAGAGCGATTTATCATTACTGTATTGGCTCAATTGAACAACATCATTAATACTATTATTGATATCACCACTTAGAGTATTTTGTTCGTGCGCAGAGCTTGCAATGT
The DNA here is from genome assembly GCA_029249355.1 of Thalassotalea sp. Lineage (GTDB taxonomy): Bacteria > Pseudomonadota > Gammaproteobacteria > Enterobacterales > Alteromonadaceae > Thalassotalea_H. The sequence continues at coordinate 2,009 of JAQWHO010000125.1, read as the reverse complement.
CTAAACTCATTGAATGCATGTCTTCAATTGCTTTTGTGATTAAGTTTAATGTTTCCAGTAATTGAACTGTATGTTCTTGACAGCGTTCCGCTTCAGTTTTCCCTTCACTTACTTCTAATACGGCTCTTTGAGTTTTACTTTGTAATGATAAAATCATTTTATTAATTTCAGCCGTTGATTCCTGTGTTCTACTGGCAAGCGTACGTACTTCATCAGCCACAACAGCAAAACCTCTGCCACTTTCACCAGCACGTGCAGCTTCAATGGCAGCATTTAGTGCTAATAAATTAGTTTGGTCAGCAATACTCTGAATGGTGGTTAAAATGCCACCAATATTAGTAGACTCTTGCTGTAATTCATTAATCAGATCACTTGTAGTATCTAAGCCTTTTGATAAACCTGAAATTTGCTGATTGGTATTATTCGCAATCGCTTTAAGATCATTACTTTGAGTCAGTGCTTCTGTCATTTGCTCTTCTGCAGATTTTGCCTGTTGCAATACATTATCAGCACTGACATTAAGTTGAGTGGTAATGTTGGTCACTTCAGATACGGTAATTTGCTGCTGCTCTAATGAACTTACAATTTCAGCAACTTCACTACTCGATAATTCAGCGGCATTATTAAGTGAATGACAATTACTACTAATTTCACCGACGAGAGAACGTAAATCTTCAACCACTAAATTTACATTTTTAGAGAGAACACCGTATTCATCTTCAGACTCTACGGTAAGCTGACGAGAAAGGTCACCTTTCGCAATATGCGATAATGCTTTATTAATTCTCACCAACGGCAAACTCATTGAACGTACGGTTAAAAAGGAAATAATAGAGCTAACAATGCTGATGATTAATAATAGAATCCACGTTGATGTTTGACCTTTACCAACATCGTTAAGTACATCTGTTTGTAATGTATTCACTTCATTATTAAAGGCTACTAATAACTTATCTATAGCGACGATAGAACTGTTCACCTGACTTTCAGACAATATCGACTGTTGTTCAAGTTCGCTAACTTTTTGTAATTGCCCTACTTTCACTTGCGATACGCTTTTTTCGCCGGTAATTAAAGGGCTTAGAGACTCAAAATCAGCAGCAACTTTATCAACAATTTCAAAACTAATATGGCCTTTACTTAAGCGCTTTAAATAATCTAATAATGGTTTGGTGTTATCAAAACCAATAATAAGCGATTCTTCGACACTTAAGGCATTTTCCATCGTGTTAATAGTCGGTATGCTTGCAATCGATTCACTCAAACTAATCAAATAGCCTTCAACTTGTACCGAGACAGAAGACAACTGTTCAAGCAAGTTTTCTTGTTCTGGATCTTCAAGATAAGATAATTCGACTAATTGATCTTCAACATTTCTTAACGTCTCAACTAAACCATTTTTTTGAGTAATAACATCTTCTTGTTGAGATAATATTGATGCCTTATCGACAAACATGTTTACTGCGGTATTTGAATAGGGCAAATAATGATTTTTAAAATCCTTAATAAAACTAAAACTTTCATGATTGGCTAACAATCTATCTATTTTTGAAACTTCTTGATTTAGCTCTTCCCCTACTTCATTAAATTGGTTTTTTAATTCAGCTAATCTATTTGCATTGGTTACATAGGGAATTAAAGAAGATAGCTTTGCTTGTTTTAATAAAAGTATTTGCACCTTACTACTATGGCTTTGCACAGGTATAGCAAACTGATCGACTTGTGTCGTCGCAGATTTTATTCCTGAAAGTATGTTGATTGAGCTTATACTTGCGACAAACAACAAGAGTAAAACAACAACAAAACCAATGATAACTTTATGAGTAATTTTTAATTGCATATAAACCAAGCAGAAGATGAGTGCTAATGAATAAATAATAGCTCAAATGCATATATGATATCAAAGCTTATATATACACTAAAATTTATAGCGATATCTTAAACTTAAAATACTTAAAGCCGACTTATAAATTTTTACCTATATTCGAGCGCCATTTTACCTTCTAATG
>JAQWHO010000124.1 GCA_029249355.1 Thalassotalea sp. | reverse complement strand
GGTTGGTTCATCGAGTAACATTAAGTCGGCACGACTTATTAATGCCTGCGCTAAATTTAACCGCATCCGCCAACCACCTGAAAAGTCTTTCACAGGGCTTGCTAATTGTTCTTGTAAAAAACCTAAACCGTGAAGTAATTCACCGGCTCGTGCTGGTAATGAATAACCATGAATAGTATCAATTTGATTAATGATGGTTGCTTCTAAATTACCATTGTCGTCGGCTCTGGCTTGTTCAAGCTTTTCTTCTAACGCTCGAAATTCTTGGTCGCCATCCATAACATAATCTAATGCAGATTTATCAAGTGCAGGCGTTTCTTGCTTTACTGTGGTAATTTTCCAAGTGGCCGGCATGGAAATTTCGCCAGTGTCGGGCTGAAGTTGTCCAAGTAGTGCAGCAAAAAGGGATGATTTTCCACAGCCGTTGGCGCCTACTAAGCCCACTTTATGGTTTGGGTGAATAGTAAAGCTTGATGATTTTATTAAGTTTTTGATGCCTCGATCTAAACTTAAGTCTACTGCGGTGATCATGTTTTTTCCTTTTGAAACGTTTTCGACGCTATTGTCGCTTTTCCTTATAGGGTTATTCAAGGTAAAATGTCGTTAATTACCGCTTTATCGATAAACCCAACTTAACTATGAAAAATATATTATGAAAAAAAGATTCATTGCAGGCGCGACTTGTCCTAAATGCCACGCGATTGATACCATGGCATTGACGAAAGAAAATGAGGTTGAAAAAGTCACGTGTGTTAGTTGTGGTGATCAAATGAGCCAGCCAGAAGAACATATTGTTAAAGATGTTCGGCCATTAGAGCAAGTGATTGGTGTGTTTAAGCCCTAGTTATCGCAACTAGTTATTGCAATTAATAATGCGGAGGAGGTGGTTCTATTTCCTCTGTTATTGATTCACTCGGTGTATTATCTTTTATTCTACTCGCGATCAGTTTTAATTGAGACTTCAAATTACTGATCTCTTCTTGATGAATTGTTAATTCATTATTTAATTGTTCTATGATGTCGTCTTGAAAAGCGTTTCGAGACTCTAATGCTTCGATACTCGATTCAATGTTTTCAATTGATGTCGCTAAAGGCTTGTCTGCCATAATTCAGCATATCCTGATGATGATTCGGTTAATATGAAATTATTATCGCTAAAAGCGACACTATACACAACTGCTCCGGCTGGGCGAATGTCTTTTCTGGGTGTGACACGCCAGCTTGTTAATCGCTTTCCAGTTGATATTTGCCAAATACTGACTTTTCGTGATGGCGCACCGGTGACTAAATATTGTCCATCAGGTGAAAATCGTACTGAACTGAATACCTCTTGGCGATTGGTATATTTTAATTGGCTGATTAATTTGCCGTTTTTTAAATCCCAAATGTTTGCAGATTTTTTACTGTCGGCTGTAAAAGCGTATCGACCTTTCGCGTCGAAAGCGACCATCGTGACTCGGCTAGGGTGGTTAAATCGATAAATAACTTGGCCGCTTTGTGTGTCCCAAACATAGGCAACAAAATCGTTTGAGCCAGAAATGGCAATACGACCATTGGGCAGCATATCAACAGAGTTTATTTTTTCTTGGTGACCTAAAAACTCAATACGTCGACCAGTTTTAGGATTTAAATGGACAACTTTTCCGTCTCCTTTACCTAATAAGATATATTTTCCATCATTAGCAAGTGCGATATCTCGAATGTTTGAATCATTGATTTGCCAATAACCTTCAGAGCTACCCGTTGTTGTATTCCATAATGAAAAATTTGTCCGGCTAGCGGTTAAAACATGGCTATTATTGTCGGAAATATCGGTGGCTAATACTAAATTGTCGGCGGTGTTTTGTTGTTGCGACCAATTGAATTTTAAAGCGTTTTTATCTAAATCCCATAAACTAATGCCATGATGAATAGAAGATACAACACTGAGAGTTCCATCATTTGATATATTCGCCGCATAAGCCCCTTCAACCGCGTGTTGCCATCGCTCAAGTGGTTTTTGTCCCGACGGCTGGCAGGCCGAGATCAAGAGGCTGATCATCAAGGAGCAGAGTAAGAGATAACTTCGTTTACATTTAGTCAAAATATTCTACTTTTCTCTTTTGGCGTTTATCGTTAGTATAAGTTCTTTTTTAGCACATGTGTATTACACATACTATTTAGCTCTGATAAAAAACAACTTTATGATGAGCGTTTTGATGGAGAAATAAATGAAATTGTTTAAACCCACTTTAGTGGCCTTGGCTCTTGTATCTGTAATTGGTTGTCAAGAAACAAAACAAGAAGAAAAAGCGCCAGTATTAGACACTGAAGTGCAAAAGCAAGCTTATGGGTTAGGTGCATCAATTGGTATGTTTACTCAACGCAACTTAGCAGAACAAGAAAAGTTAGGTTTGACGCTTGATCAAGCACTTATCCTTCGTGGTTTTAAAGATAGCCTTGCAGATAAATCAGTGATTGAAAAAGAAGAAATTCAAGCATTGATGATGAACCTTGAGCAAACAATGAAAGCGAAACAACAAGAAGCAGCAGCAAATGCAGCTGAAGCTAATATTGCTGAAGGACTTGCATTTCTTGAAGCAAACGCTAAACAAGAAGGCGTTCAAGTCACTGAGTCAGGTATTCAATATTCAGTCATTGCTGAAGGTGAAGGTGAAAAACCAGCTGCGACAGATAAAGTTAAAGTGCATTACAAAGGTATGTTCTTAAACGGTGAAGAATTTGATAGTTCTTATAAACGTAATCAGCCGGCAGTATTTGGTTTAAATCAAGTTATTAAAGGTTGGACTGAAGGTGTTCAGTTGATGAGCGTTGGTTCAAAATTCAAGTTTACTATTCCATCAGATCTTGCTTATGGGCCAAATGGTAATCCACCACGTATTCCTGGTAACTCGGTATTACAATTTGAAATTGAATTACTTGAAATTAAGAAAGCAGAAGCACCAGCACAAGTTGGTGATGCTAAGTAATTAGCTATTTTT
>JAQWHO010000123.1 GCA_029249355.1 Thalassotalea sp. | reverse complement strand
CTCTATTACCCAATTGTTCTTTCTGTCCAATAAGACCACGTTGAGCGCGATGAGCGTCAACAAAAATGCAAATATCTAACGCTGGTGTTTTTTCTTTTGCTCTATATAGCGCTTCAAGTATTTCACGACCTGCTTCATCATCTTGCAAATATAAAACGGTGATATAAATACGCGTTTTGGCTATATTTATCTGATTTAATAATGCGTCTTTATATACTTTGGGTGACAACAAGACTTCAACGTCTTGTTGTTCAATACCAATAGAGGGTAAATTCATTTATTTAATTCTTAATTAATTCAACCCCGTCATTTTATTTTCTTAAGGTGAACTGTTCAAGCTGATTTGATAAATGATCTGCTAATGTTGATAAACTCTGCCCAGCTTCAGCAGCTTTATTGGCCGATAGCATCATTTCATCAGCGCCATTGGCAATATTTTTAGTATTTTCATCGATACTTAATACATCTTCTCTTTGCTGAGTTACTGCTGAAGAAATTTCTATCGTTGCATTAACTATATCCCCGACATTCTTCGTAACCTCAATAAAAGTACTTTGAACCTGCTCGGTTTTTTCAACGCCTAATTCTGACTTTTCAACACCTTGTTTCATGGCTAAAACAGAATCACTCGCACCTTTTTGTAATTGTTCAATAATACGTTGTATCTCCGCTGTAGAGTCCTGAGTTCGACTTGCTAACGTTCTAACTTCATCCGCCACAACGGCAAAGCCTCGACCTTGCTCTCCAGCCCTTGCAGCTTCTATTGCGGCATTGAGTGCTAACAGATTAGTTTGATCAGCTATCTCTCTAATAACATTTACGAAACCAGCTATTTCACTACTGTGTTCAGCTAAGTTATTAATGACAGAAGCAGAGGTATTAACTTCTTTAGAAATATCGCTAATAGTATCGCCAGTATCTTTTACAACAGTTTGCCCTTTCATCACATTATCATTAGCCAATTCTGTTAATTGTTGCGCACCATCAGTATTTTCAGCAATAACACGGACAGAGTCACTCACTTGGCTAATAGCACCAGCAACCCGATGAGTTTCTTGTTGTTGGTCAGAGATGCTTTTTTGCATATTATCGGTGAGTTGATAGATATTATTTGCGGCATTGCGAAGTTCAATAACATCACCTTCAAAAGAGTATAATAGTTGTTGGATTTTTTCTTGCATGTGAACAAAGCTGCGCGCAATATCGCCAAGTTCGTCTTTTGAATTAACTTTTAAAGTAGCAGTAAAGTCACCATTACCTAATTTTTCTGCTGCTAAATTGATTAACTCAACATTACTTCTTAAAGATTGATAAATAGCCATAAGTAAGTAACAACTCGAAATAATAACGATGATAATAACAATAGATAAAAGCCACATAGCATTTGCGCTTTTTTGCTGTAACTGATTTATACGGGCAATAAAGTGAACATTGGTTTGTTGTTTTAAACTTTTTAAAGACATAACTTGTTGAGAAGCCATTTTCTTAGCATTTGACAATGACATTAAAATTTCATCAGGCTCAATTACTTGAGAGTTAACTACCGCTTGATATTCTGTAATGTCTTTAATAAGGTTTCTGGAACTCTGTACATGAGTTTTTAAACCATTTGTTGTGACTCTACTTAATTGGTCAATTGTTTTAGAAAATTTAGCTGTAAATTCACTCAGGCGATTATTTAACGCGACAATTAATGTATAAGACTCGGCACTAAAGCCCTGCTGTATTATTTGTTCCACTAGATCGTTGTATCGAACAGTATATTCAATTAATGCCGGTAAATGCTGCTCAGCTGCTTCCATCAAGTAAAATGAAACAACATCACTTTCTCGCGTTAAACCACTTAAAGCTGCAATATTTTCTCGAAGCGATAATGATTGGCTATAAAAATGGTTATATAGTGTAAAATTATCTTCTGCTAAGTTTTTTTGATTATCTTGCCAATACTTTAAAAAATCATTTGTTTGATTATTAAGTTGTGCAAACTCAGGAGTGTCAATTAAGCTTTTTTGCAATCGCTTAATTTCACCTGTTATTTCTTCTGAGTTATTTATATTTTGTCGCGTATTGGCAATATTGAATTCTAAGGTAAGTACTTTCTCTATTTGGTCAAAGCCTTTAATTTCATGTTCATATTGCTTCAATAAGGTGAGTTGATCACTCACGATCCAGCTAAAGCAAACTAATAACGGTAAATAAAACATCAAAGAAAGTAATGTAAATTTAGCTTTAAAGCGCAATGAATTGGATAAAGTGATCGCAGGTTGTAAAATGAAAGTCATAATTACTCTTATAGTTATGTGGCACAAAAATAGCTGACCACTTCATTATGACTAAAATTTCAAAAAATACTGATAAATTAAAAAATATATAATAATTAGTAATAATTAGTAATAATTCTTATATTGTCATCGCCAATTTTGCCGCCTGACGAATCGCTCTTTTAGCGTCTAGTTCTGCAGCAACATTAGCTCCACCAATCAAATGTGTTGATACGCCAGCATCAATTAAGCTTTGATATAATGAACGTTCAGGCTCTTGTCCCGCACAAATAATAATATTATCAACCGCTAATAATTGTGCTTTACCGTCTACTTCAATATGAAGTCCTTGATCATCAATCGCTTTATACGTAACACCTGCCATCATATTCACACCATTTTTCTGTAATGTAGCGCGATGTACCCAACCGGATGTTTTACCTAAACCGCCACCTACTTTTGACGTTTTCCGTTGTAATAAGTAAATTTCTTTTTGCGTTTTCTTATGATCAGACTGAGCAAGTAAAGCTCCATTCTCTTTAAAATCTTTATCAACACCCCAGCTTTTAAGCCAAGCATCTTTATCGGTGGTTAATGACTTGCCTTCCGCTAAATAACAAGCAACGTCAAATCCAATACCTCCAGCACCGATGATCGCCACTTTATCGCCAACGGGCTCTTTGTCTTTTAATACTTGTAAGTAAGTCTTCACTTTTGAATGTTCAAAACCCGGAATATCCAGCTTTCTTGGTGAAATACCAGTGGCTAAAACAACCTCATCAAAGCCCTCGGCAATTAATGACTCTGCACTTTTTTCAGCATTAAATTCAACCGTTACATTATGCTTTTTCAGTTGAACGTCAAAATAACGAATCGTTTCATAAAACTCTTCCTTACCAGGAATTTGCTTGGCGACATTAAATTGCCCCCCTAACGCTTCCGACTTATCAAAAAGCGTGACTTGATGACCTTTTTTTGCTGCATAAACACTAAATGCCATTCCCGCAGGCCCTGAACCAACAACGGCTATTTTTTTACTTATTGTCGATTTTTCAATAACAAGTTCAGTTTCATAACACGCTTGCGGATTAACCAAACATGATGCTCTTTTTTGTTTAAACACATGATCTAAACACGCTTGGTTACAGCCAATACAAGTGTTTATTTCATTGCTTTTATCTTCCTTTGCCTTATTAATAAAATTTTCGTCGGCTAAAAATGGTCGTGCCATAGACACCATGTCAGCATGACCATCAGCTAAAACTTGTTCCGCAACTTCCGGTGTATTTATTCGGTTTGTCGTTACCAAAGGAATGGAAACTTCCTTTTTCATTCGCTCGGTGATCCATGTAAACGCAGCTCGAGGTACCGATGTGACAATTGTTGGAACCCTAGCTTCATGCCAGCCTATTCCTGTATTGATAATGGTTGCGCCTGCGGCTTCAATCGCTTTGGCCATAGTGACAACATCTTGCCAGCTGTTACCACCTTCAACTAAATCAAGCATTGAAAGCCTAAAAATAATAATGAATTTCTCGCCTACCTTTGCTCGCACCGCTTTCACTATTTCACAGCCTAAGCGCATTCTGTTTTCAATTGAACCGCCCCATTCATCGGTGCGTTTATTGACTCTTACGCAGCTAAACTGGTTAATTAAATAACCTTCAGATCCCATAATTTCAACGCCATCATAACCAGCTTTAGCCGCTAAATTTGCTGAATGAGCGAAATCTTTTATCGTGCCTTTTATTTGCCTAACCGACATTTCGCTTGGGGTGAAAGGATTTATAGGAGATTTTACTTTGCTCGAAGATAAGCTAAATGGGTGATATGAATATCGACCTGCATGCAATAACTGTAAGCATATTTTGGTTGGATATTTATGTACCGCTTCTGTAACTTGTTTATGCTTTCCCACTTGCCAAAAATAACTTAATTGACAACCAAAAGGAGATAATCGGCCACGAGCATTAGGGCTTATTCCACCCGTAACAATAAGTCCAACACCACCTTTTGCACGCGCTTCATAAAAAGCAGCGAGTTTTTTAAAGCCACCTTTTTCTTCTTCTAAACCAGTATGCATTGACCCCATTAAGCTACGGTTAGCAAGCGAAGTAAAACCTAAATCTAACGGTTCAAGTAAATGAGGAAAAGGTGATATTGTTGTCATGTTAGCTTCTTAATTATGTCGAATATTGAAAGAGCGCTTATTTAAAGTGACTGAACATTTAACAAATATTTAGCCAATAAGTACTCATCAGTTTGTTATAAATTAGTCGTTCATTCGCTAAAACTCAAGCTTTATTTTGACACCTGTCAGATTGTGAATGCATTATTTCTATAAACAGCTTAAATCTGAGCATGTTACACTGATAAAAAATGCTTGTTTATAAATATGAAATTACCACTAATTAAAAAAATTCTTAGTTATTTAAGTGAAGAATTAAATATATTATTAGTTGCTGCCAATAATGCACATTTAGCCGCTACCGACGAGCAATCTATTGCAGAAACACAATATGATACATTAGCAATTGAAGCGGGATATTTAGCTGAGGGTCAATCAAGAAGAGTGGGAGAGCTTAAACTAGCGATTACAGCATTTGAAAATTTAGCAGAAATGCTTAAGCAAACTTCTGATAGGCACCAATATATTAAACTAGGCTCTGTTGTTCAGCTTTCACAAGATCAAAGTGCTAATCAGTATTTTTTTATAGCGCCTGCGGCGGCAGGTTTTCGTTGTAGTATTAGCTGTGATATTGGTTGTGATATTAAAGAAAGGAACTTCACAGTGATCACACCTCAATCTCCGATGGGCAAGGCGTTATTAAATAAATCAATAGAAGACGAAGTGGCTATAAAATTAGGAAACTCACAACTCAATGATGAAATTGTTTACCTTGAGTAATTAATTATTGCGTGTGTTTTACTGGCTAACTAACTTTGCTTTAGCTAGGCTTTAATAATGACTTTACCTCTTGAAAATTAACGACTTTATCATCAAGCTTTAAATACGCTACCGCTTCATTATGTACTAATGTTGCTTCAATAACTCCCGGTAAGTTAATTAATTGCTCCGCAATAATATCGGCTTGCTCTTCACTTTCAATGGTCGTTTTAAAACTATAACTTTTAGATTTTTTAAGCGGTTTCATACCTGTTGCAGCGATAAACCATAACAAACCTAAACATGACATCACAAGAAAGATCATCTGTTCGCCAAACTGACTGGCAATTGCACCGCCAATCACACCACCAGCAAATGCCCCCATAAATTGGCTACTTGAATATATCCCCATCACACTTCCTTTAACACCTGCGGGTGCGATACGAGATAAGAGAGATGGCATCGTCGCTTCTAAATAGTTGAAAGCAGTGAAAAATAACATCATCAAAATAATCAAAGACATTAACGAACTTTCAATGTACCAAAATAGCATTAAGGCAAATGAAAACAGTAATACTGCTGAAGAGAACATTTGTTTTTCTTTTTGTTTTTTAATAGCCAAAATCATAAAAGGCACCATTAAAAAGAAAGATCCCAATAACGTGGGTAAATATAGCTGCCAATGGTTTTCTAACGCTAAACCAGCTTCAACAAATTGTTTAGGTAAGGTAACAAAGCAAGCGGTTAACGCCATATGTAAAATAAATACACCGATATTTAATCGAAATAATTGCGGATCGCGAATTAGTTTTCCTATTTGGCTAGGTAAGGCAACATTGTCTCCTTTTGGCGCTTTATTCACTGAAAATGGCACCATAAATTGAATCATTAACATTGCGCCAATGGTTAATGCACCAGTAAACCAAAATAAGCCACTTAGACCAAAAGCTTGCGCGACAATGGGGCCAAGAATCATAGCTAAAGTAAATGATAAGCCGATAAACATTCCAATGGTTGCCATCACTTTAGGTCGTTGCTCTTCTCGACTTAAGTCTGCCGCTAAGGCTAAAACCGCACTGGCAATTGCCCCCATACCTTGTAATGCACGACCAGCGACGACACCGTATATAGTTTCCGACATTGCAGCAACAATACTGCCTAATAAAAACACCACTAAACCAGCTAATATAATAGGTTTTCGACCATATTTATCGGATAAAATTCCCATAGGAATTTGCAATAAAGCCTGCGTTAAACCGTAAGCACCAATTGCTAAGCCAATCCAAATGGGACTATATCCAACCAATTCCTGACCATAAATAGCAAATACCGGCAAGATCATAAACAAGCCCAACATCCTCAAACCAAAAACTGTGGCAAGTGAAAATGCAGCTTTTTTCTCAATGCTATTTAATGCTGAATCGCTCATATTACTTAATCGTAAACCTATAAATATCAAAATAAATCGGCGCTAGTTTAGCACGACAAATGAATGAACAAAAATAGAGATTAATAGATGAAAATCGTCGAGAAATTGTGCGATAATATGCGGCTGCGATTTTAAGTGGATAAATTATGAGACAAATCGAAGTTAGGGGTGCAAGAACCCATAACCTTAAGAACATTAGTTTAGATATTCCTCGTGACAAGTTAATTGTTATTACCGGCCTCTCAGGCTCTGGAAAGTCATCTCTGGCATTTGATACTTTATATGCGGAAGGACAACGCCGATATGTTGAGTCTCTTTCTGCCTATGCTCGCCAGTTTTTATCCTTAATGGAAAAACCTGATGTTGATCATATTGAAGGATTATCTCCAGCCATTTCCATTGAACAAAAATCGACGTCTCATAATCCTCGCTCAACGGTTGGCACAATTACCGAAATATACGATTATTTACGCCTATTGTATGCTCGAGTAGGTGAACCACGCTGCCCTACTCATCACGAACCTTTGGCTGCACAAACTGTATCCCAAATGGTTGATAAAGTTTTAGCATTAGAAGAAGGCACCAAAGTAATGGTGCTGGCGCCTGTGGTATTAAACCGCAAAGGTGAGCATGTAAAACTACTCGATAATTTAGCCGCTCAAGGTTATATTCGCGCAAGAATTGATGGTGAAGTGTGTGATTTATCTGATCCACCAGCCTTAGATCTTCACAAAAAACATACGATTGAAGTTGTTGTTGATCGCTTAAAAGTGCGTGAAGATATTCAGTTACGTTTATCTGAATCATTTGAGACAACGCTAGGATTAACGGCTGGCTCTGCAAAAGTTGCCTTTATGGACGAGCCAGACCGAGAAGAACTATTATTCTCGGCGAATTTTGCTTGCCCACACTGTGGTTACAGTATGCAAGAATTAGAACCGCGTTTATTTTCTTTTAATAATCCCGCGGGTGCTTGTCAAACCTGTGATGGTTTAGGGAATCAACAGTTTTTTGATCCGTCTCGTGTGATTGCTAATCCTGAATTAAGTCTGTCTGGTGGTGCTATTCGTGGTTGGGATAAACGCAACTTTTATTACTTTCAAATGTTACAAGCATTGGCGGATCATTTTGGCTTTAAAGTTGATAAACCCTTTAATCAGCTTGATGAAAAACATCAAGAATTAATATTACGCGGTAGCGGCAAGCAAGAAATAGAATTTAAATACATGAACGATCGCGGCGATATAGTGATCCGCAAGCACCCGTTTGAAGGTATTTTAAATAATATGGACAGACGTTTTAAAGAAACAGAGTCAAACGCTGTTCGTGACGAGCTTTCAAAATACTTAAATAGTCAACATTGTCCTGATTGTGATGGTAGCCGTTTACGCCTTGAAGCACGAAATGTGTTCATTAATGATACGCCATTACCGGTTGTCGCCGAATTAGCCATTGCCGATGCTTTAGCGTTTTTTGAAAATCTAAATTTAACCGGTCAAAAAGAACAAATTGCCGAGAAAATTCTTAAAGAAATTTGTGACCGCTTAGGCTTTTTAGTTAACGTTGGTTTAAATTACCTCAACATGTCACGCGCTGCCGGCACTTTATCAGGTGGTGAAGCTCAACGTATTCGTTTAGCCAGTCAAATTGGTGCCGGTTTAGTAGGCGTAATGTATGTACTTGATGAGCCTTCAATTGGTTTACATCAACGTGACAATGAACGCTTACTTAAAACCTTGATTCATTTACGCGATCTCGGTAATACCGTGATTGTTGTAGAGCATGATGAAGATGCGATCCGTGCGGCTGATTACGTTATTGATATTGGCCCAGGAGCTGGTGTGCATGGTGGTGAGATCATCGCACAAGGTAATGTTGAAGACATATTAAAATGTGAGCACTCACTGACAGGAAAATACCTTTCAGGAAGAGAAGGCATTGAAATTCCAAAAGTAAGAACACCTTTTGACAAAAAGAATGTTGTGAAGCTTTTAGGCGCAACGGGCAATAATTTACAAAATGTTGATCTAACAATTCCCAATGGCTTAATGACTTGTGTTACTGGTGTTTCAGGCTCAGGCAAATCAACATTGATCAATGATACTTTGTACAAACTTGCACATATCGCTTTAAACGGTGCAACATTAGATGAACCTTCTCCTCATAAATCCATTGAAGGATTAGATTTACTCGATAAAGTTATCGATATTGATCAAAGCCCGATAGGTAGAACACCCCGTTCGAACCCTGCTACTTACACCGGAATATTTACCAACATTCGCGATATATTTGCCGGTACGCAAGAAGCTCGTTCTCGTGGCTATAAGCCGGGGCGTTTTAGTTTCAATGTAAAAGGCGGACGTTGTGAAGCTTGTCAGGGTGACGGATTAATCAAGGTAGAAATGCACTTTCTCCCTGATGTTTATGTTCCGTGTGACGTTTGTAAAAGTCAGCGATATAATCGTGAAACCTTAGAAGTGAACTATAAAGGCAAAAACATTCACGAAGTGCTCGATATGACCATTGAAGACGGTTTAGAGTTTTTCTCGGCAATTCCAGCCGTTAAGCGAAAACTACAAACATTAATGGATGTTGGCTTGAGCTATATAAAGCTTGGACAGTCAGCAACAACCTTATCGGGCGGTGAAGCGCAAAGGGTAAAACTA
>JAQWHO010000122.1 GCA_029249355.1 Thalassotalea sp. | reverse complement strand
CGCCATCCCTTTGCTCTTTCATAACACCCAAAGTAACGTAAAGGTTTGCACCATTGTCGTCTTGCCAATAAAAACGAGGACGGGCACTCTGCCTTTCGAAGCCAGCCATATCAATCCAGCCGTCGTCATCTAAATCTTGTTCTTTTTGTTGATGAATTCCAGCAGTAATTGATGCGCTTAAGGCATCAGTTAAAGGCGATGCAAAGTACGAGGTAATATCTTGACCATTTTTAGAGGTAGCATTGACCAGCACTTCGCCTTCATAAACATCTGAGGGAGTTCGAGAAATTAGATTGATCACCCCACCCAGTGCAGAGCCGCCATAAAGAGAAGAGGCAGATCCTTTAATTATTTCAACATTTGCAAGATCTGTAGGCGGAATTTGCAACAGACCAATTGAAGCGGTTTGACCACCGTATAAAGGTAAGCCATCACTTAACAACTGTGTATAACGTCCAGGCATCCCTTGCAATCGGATGTTCGAACTCCCTAAAGCAGGTGAGGTGGTTTGTACTCTAACACCACCTGTTTCAGCCACTAACATAGAAATATTTCCTGGGCGCATTAGGGCTTTTTCTTGTATTTCTTCCCCGTTAATAATTTCGGTTCGTGTTGCCGATTTAGTGACAATGCGACCTAAACGAGACGCTGTTACTTGAATTTTTTCAATTTTGTTATCGCTATGCTCATGGTGCTCTTGCTCTTTATGCTCGTCATGTTCATTTTTATGTTCGTCGCTATTTTCATTCGCGTATGCAAACGCAGGTATCAATAGTATTGCTACTGCGGTTTTTAAAGACTTTTTAAACATTTGTTTACCTCAGGTATTCCTTGGTACTTAATTTGGCGTTAATCAGCACAATAGCGTTGATTAACTTGAGAGTTATAAGTTGTAAAATTTTGGTATTTTTAATACCAATTGAGTTAAACAAGTGAGCAATTATAAATGAGGATAAATTTTTAACGTCAAGGTGCTTGATTCAGCAATAGCTGGCTATTGGGATTGAAAGCAACACTAGTATTGAATATTTAGACCGCTTTAGAATGATCGATTATTTATTTCAGTGGGTATATGTGTTTATGAGATAAAAATCGGAGGGCGATAAAGCAAAGTAGCAATAGGTTTAGGTTGCTCAGACTGCTGTATATAAACCACGTCGCTTAAAATGGCTGTTTTAATGGAATGAACTTCGGTATGAAAATATACAAATGACGAACACGCATTAGCAACACAAACACAACCAAGATCACAACATTCAATACCACAACAATCTTCTTGGCTATCTGTATCAATTTTGCTTGTATCGTAATTTTTTACTAATTCGTAATGTTTTACTAATTCGCTGGTGTTCGAAAGAGAACTTATTGAATTTTCGCAAGACATAGAGGTATTAAAGGCCATTGCTTGCCCAACAAAGGCAGCAAGCATCATCGTTATAATTAACACTCTTGAAACGCCTTTAAACATAGTAACCTCTATATACACAACGCACAGTATTATAAAAGTTTCTTCGTGATATGTGAACAATCATACGCAAGTTTATTCTAGTTATTAATTAAGTTTTCAGTAGAAACTTTCTAGGAAGCTCTAATCATCATGTCTGGTTGTCGTATGACTTGTCATTAGATAAACACATAAAAGTGTCCTCTATCGTATCTTTGTTAATATTAAGCTAGTGAGCATCAGATAGTTCTTCAGCTAGCCAAAAGCGGAAGTTAGCTTTTGAGTTAAAAATGGTAGTTCAGGGATCCTAAAGTTTTAGTTTTTATATAAAAACTCACATTCATTCACAATTGAGATTGTGCCG
>JAQWHO010000121.1 GCA_029249355.1 Thalassotalea sp. | reverse complement strand
GGAATTAACTTTTCAGGAAAATGGTAAGGTCCATAGTTATTTGAACAATTAGTTATAATTACAGGGAAACCATATGTTTTATTCCAAGCCCTAACTAAATGATCAGAGCTTGCTTTACTTGCTGAATAGGGAGAACTGGGATCGTACGATGTATTTTCCGTAAACAATAAACCTGAATCGCCTAAGTCACCATATACTTCATCCGTCGAGATATGATGAAAGCGGAAAGCGGACTTTTTGTCTTCTTCTAAAGCTTGCCAATAATTTTTAGCTACATCTAATAGCGTATAAGTACCAACAATATTAGTTTGAATAAATTCAGCTGGTCCATCTATTGAACGATCTACATGTGACTCAGCAGCTAAGTGCATAACATAGTCAGGCTGATGTTTATCAAATAACGATTGAATAGAGATTAGGTCACAAATGTCTACTTGGGAAAAAGTGTAATTTGGATGATTAATTGCATCTTCTAAAGAAGACAAGTTCCCTGCGTAAGTTAACTTATCGACATTAACAACTTTAGCTTCAATATTTGCCAATATGTAACGAATTACCGCACTACCAATAAAACCAGCACCGCCGGTGATCAAAAATGTTTTCATGCTTTTTAAATTGTCAGTTCAATATTTCGGGGGAATATAAGCTATTGTCTCAACTATTGAAAAATTTCTCTATAAAAATAATAAAATAGAATTAGTTCGAGCTTTCTTCATGTAGCCCTATGGAATTAGCTGGACAAATAATACGATTGTTAACACCTTTATTATCCACTGAATTGTCATAATCGGTATTATTGGCCCAAAATATGCGACCATTTGGAAATTCTATCAGATCAAAACCATCTATATTTACATGAATCCGTGAGTTTTCAGTTTTTATACCCGAAACAGATAAATCTAAGCCCAAAATCCCACAAGATGGTGGAGCAAATCTTCTATATTGTAAATATAAAGTTTCTAGCCAACTTTCTTGAATACCCAAATAATACAAAATGGCAATGGATTCTAAAACTTCATTACTATTGCCTTTCTTTTGGCTGATGGATTTTAGGTAATACGTATAACAGCGCGAGTTGAAACAGTACTTTAAGCCATTCAAAATAGACTCTACAGATTTATCATAAACATCTTCAAAAATAACATCATTTATATTCATCCAAAACAATAATTTAGATAAGTCCCAAATATTTACAACATGGTATTCAAAGTTATTGCTAGGTAACCTAATATCACGCTCCAAGTATCCATCACTAAAAGCTCTGATATTTATACGTCTTTTGAGGAATAATCGGAATTTTGAAAAATAAAGTCGATTTAGGACTTTTGATAAAAGCAGGCTTATACGGCTTCCTCTCCCCAAACAAAGCAGTGATATATTGCGAAAAAATGCATCTAATCTTGATAAGAAAGGAGCTACAACCTTTGTCTCTTGATAAAAAGAATATAGCCCAAGTAACCCTTGCTGTATTTGTTTATCAAGTTCATCAAACTCAACATTAGTTTCTTTAGCAATTAATAAAGTTACTAAAGTATCTATATGAGTATTTAAAATAAGCATATTGTTCTCTGATGCTTTTAAACAACTAGAGCCATTCCAAGGAGCATAAAACGGCTCTTTGTTATACTCAATAGAGTCATGAAAAAACCAAACCCCCTCAGAAATAGGTTCTTGATAAGAAATATGCTTTATTAGACAACTAATTAACTTTTGTTTTTCAACTAAATGGGGGTAAAACAACCATAACCTGATTGCAATACTCGTAAATCTAAAGTGTACTTCTTCATAGCCCCATACCCCACATTGCCACAGGCCTATTTCGCTGTTTTGTAAGTTATTAATTAATGCATGATTTAACCGATCCATTTGAAGTTGATCATTGGCATTTAAAGCTAGGAAATATAAAGGCAATACGTCCATCTCCATTTGAAAGCCATTTCGAATGTCAACTAAATGATCATTTTTAACAAACAAATAGGCATCGTTTGGGTAATCAATAACCGTACAACTACCTAAAATAGTTACTTTCATTAAGAGTTACCTAAATATTTATTACGATTCAAATACAAATACACAATTGTTATAAAAACTAAAGTAATACTGCCAAACAAACTCATCACCCAATGTGCTTTTAACCAAATAAACATCAAAAATATTAAGTTTAAAGTAATAAACAATATGGTGATATAACTAGCAAGCGTTTTAAATACCTCCAATCTAGCTTCAAGTAAACTCCCAGCTAAAATAATTGAACTACTTAATAATACAAATTGACTGCTAGCAAGGGCAAAAATTACAAATTCAATTCCATATTCAAAAGTAAAATGAATCATAAAGTAAGTTAGAAAGACACCTATAACATTCCAATAAACGCCAATTTGAGGTTTTTGTTTAATAAGCCAGAGTGTTGCCACTGGCGCAGTGCAAAACCGTATACATAGCCAAAAACAAAGGTATGGGAATAGCGCTTGTGCATACGTAAAGTTTTCTCCTAAAGCATATTCAACAAACAGTGCTGAATTAGTTGCTACGAAAAAGTAAGAAATACAAACGAAGAGAACGACTAATTTAAAATATGAAAAATAGTTAGGTACTAACTTTAGCTTAACATCTTGAAACTTAGCTAAAACCGGATGAAAATAACGTGAAAATGTAGAAACAATTACATCACCTACGCGCATTAATAAATTTTTGCTGACACTATATACACCTGCGATTTCAGCCCCTAAAAACTTTGTGATCAGCAAAATATCCATATTTCTAGTACAAAAGTTAAGGAAAAATTCTCCTAGTTGATAGATTGAAAAACTTAAAATAGGTTTAACCTCAAGCCAATGTATAAACTTTGTATATTGAATGTATTTTTTGCTCAAAAGCACACAAAAAATGAGATTAAACAATGATAATGTACAAATAGAAATAGGCAGTGCGTATAAACCATAGCCAAGTTTTAATGCAAAAAATCCAGAAAATAAGCTTATTAGTTTCACAAATAAATTAACTTTTGCAATTACAATTATTTTCATGTTTTTTTGCAATAATGCCTGAAGAATTCGTCCAGCGCTTGCGAAAGGTAACGATAGAACTGATAGGTAAATAACAGGCCCTAACTTTTCTAAAGGGTATGCCTTTAGAATCAGTGGCATCAATAAAAAAACAAGGAAACATAAGAAAAGAGAAATGAGAATACTAAAGTTGAAAATATGTCCTACTTGACGTGGTGATATATCCTTTTTACTAACAATAGCGTTCCCTATTCCTCCTTCCGAAAAAATTTGACAAAAACCCAACACAACTAACGCTATAGCAAACGTTGCAAACTCTTCAGGTACAATAAATTTAGTAAAAACAACTATTTTAATTATATCTAAAAGAGATCCACCGATAGAAGATGTAGCGCTCCATGAAACTTGTTTTATTGCCGACATTTAACAGTTAAACCCTTGTATTACTATAATTATATTCAAAATAATCTAGACTGCTGTTGTAGTTTTTGTATTGCAAACTGGCTCACTCGCATAGTTACCTATCAGAAAAACAAGGCCAATATTACTGCTTTAAATAATGAATGCCTCAATTGTTTAAATAATCAGAACTCGACGCCCATTACTTGTTAAAGTAGATAATTAGCGGCAACAACTGATTCTATTTGAACCTAACCCTCAATTTTTGTTCTTACAAAAAGCAATAACGGGTCACTTAACTACTGCCTCAGCTTTATTTATGTCAGTCACTTAACAAGTCCATTTAAAAAACACGACCACTTGGGAGCAAGAGCTTCTTCAGTAAATGTTTTATGCATTAGATCAATATTCTCTGTCTTGATTGAGCGAGATAAAAGATCAAAATCATCTATAGTCAATAGATTGACTTTATCAATATCATACACTTTAAATCCAAGTTTATTCAGGTCAATAAAGCTAGATGTATTTGAACTCAAAAACATCGGTTTGCCTTGCAAAAACATAGCATAGACAACATATAAGCCTTGTTGACGATTATGAGCAAATATTGAGGCATCAACTTGCATTAATAATTCATCATATTCTACTTTACTCAACATAGCCGTAATAGGTTTAAACTTTGACCCAAATATTTGATGACCTCTTTTTATAACTTGTTCAATATATTCAGGGGTACCTGCATAATTAAGTGGCACGATAACTTCAATATTTTCATCCGCTAAGTGTGATAGTTGTTCAAAAGCATAAATATGATTATTACTTGCGGCAGCTGAGTTACCAACCATGACTTTAAGGGGATAACTTTTTTCTTCCGCATTAAAAGACTCAGCAGTGTTAAATTCATCAGGAAAGCCAATCAGTGGATAAGGTAACACTCCTACTTCTTTTCTAAATAAATGCTGGGTGACTAGTTTTGAATCTCCGTCATTCAAAGACTTTACCACCTTAAACCTTTTAATTAATAACGCATGAATAAACTGTGCAATATAATGCTTAAATGCTCTGTTTTTTCTAGTATGACGATAAATATCAGCCCCCCAAAAAATACAACTACATTGTTTTGCTACTGAAAGGAAAATTAACCTTCGCCATATATGTAGCTCAAACAGCCCATGAAATATTACTTGAGTATCTTTTGATAGTTTTTTTAACTCTTGTACTAATTGCTTATCATTATCATAGAAAACAACATTTTCTGTAGTCATTCCCATCAATTTTTTGGGTTTTCTAGCCCAAAATTGTTGTGGTACTTCAATATGACATTTATTAATAAAAAATGACATCATAGGCAAATAATGATGTGGAGTATCATCAAAAACATGTATCAATGTTTTTTTAGATATTAATTTGTTAGGTAACAATTCTATCTTTCCTAGTTATTTAATTTGCTGCTAAGGAAGTCAAAAGTGCTGTCTCATGTTTCAATAATTCATTCTTTCTTTGCTTTACCCATTTAACCGGTTGACCAACATAAACCCCCCAATCAGTTAAAGGTTTATTCACAAGAGAAAAAGCTCCTACAGCGGCTCCTTCACCGATATCACAACCAGGTAGTATTACACTACCAGAACCAATGATACTGTGCTTCCCAATAATAACAGCTTCATGCTTAACATTTGTATATTCAATTGGTACCATTGGATTAGTCATATACTCCCCAGAATAATCATCATTGCTACTATAAATAGAAACTCTAGATGAAATATTACAAAAATTATTTAAGGTGACATTTGCTTTACCTATGATTGATGAATAAACAGCAATATGAATATAATCGCCAATATCAATACCACCATCACCTGCAGACAAAACACAAAAATCATCAATTCGAACATTATCCCCTAAAGAGATATGCTCACAACCATAAAATGATGCCTTAGATGAAATTTTAGGTGCTAAACCAACACTTTTAAACCCTTGCGACAATAGTGCTTCTTTTGTATAAATGGCCATAATTTTCAGTTTATTAGTAACATAAGACTGCTAATTTTAACAAAGTGTTATTATAAAGTAATTACCTGATTAGCTTTCATGTAGTTATTGATGTGTTTTATGGAAAAGTCACATAATTTTACTATGTCATTCTTAGCAATATCCGAAATATTTGAATTCTGTTTTATCAGTTCAGAAAAAGCTTCTTGTACTTCTAACCAATAATGTAAGTTATTTAACAGTAACTGTTTCTCAATATGTTTTATTTCTTGATTTAAAAATGCACTGTTTTGATAAGCGCCTTCCATATCACATTTTAATAAAACAATTTTTAAAACTTGCTCTAAAGTATTTTTAGCCTGTCTGTTCGGTATGGTAAGGTTATTGACAGTGATCACTTTATTATCACGTTTGAAAGCTGATGGCATATACTTATCTAAATGTGGGATTTCTTCAGCCATTTCGCGATTAATCCGCCCTGGAGCCCCTAAAACATTGATTTCAAGCCCTGTTAACGTTTTTAAAGTCGTTATCGCGCTAAACAATGAAGGACAAGTGGTATCAACAAAACCATAAATTAAATAAGTTAGCGTTACATCAATAAAATTATACTGAACAAATACCTCTTTTGTTTTGCTATCAGGTTGAGTGCAGATTTCAAGGGCTGCAAATTTGTCATTTTCAATATACCCATTCTGACCCACTTTATGATTTAAAAAATCAACAACAGTTAACAAACCACTTTCATATTTATTTTTAGTATTTATTCCTGCTTTGCTTAATAACTTCTGACTGAAATGGAATTCTCTAGAGCCTAAGAAACTTTGAAGGGCAAGCTTATCCCACTCTTTGGCTTCATACATTTTAAGAAAAGTATTTAATTTATGACTATATTTAGAGTTTTTAAATAATAACTTCACAAATAGTGGATGATTTTTTAAAACTAATAGCGGATAAACTTTAGACCATGACTGTATTTTATTAGTCTCATTATATAATTTTACCATTAATTGCATTATTTGATTACTTTCTGCGCTTAATGGGGTATTGCATTTATTTATTTTAATTACATTATTTTCAACGGTAAAAATATAATCATTTAATAAAGGCAT
Source organism: Thalassotalea sp. (assembly GCA_029249355.1). GTDB lineage: Bacteria > Pseudomonadota > Gammaproteobacteria > Enterobacterales > Alteromonadaceae > Thalassotalea_H. Next base: position 4,387 of record JAQWHO010000121.1, on the reverse strand, counting down.
TGCCTTAATAGGAATATGCATTAACTTTGGTATTTCACCTTCACTTACAAATGCTTTTATTGATAAGTTCCCCTCTTTCTCAATAAACCTTAATTCTTTATGAAACGTTGCCCCTAAGCTCTCAAGTTTATTAATCAATTCTTTTATAATTAAAACTACTTTTTTATTTTCACCGACAACAACTTGTGGCGGTTTTTCAATATTTTGTAATGACTTTTCTATTTTTGATGTTTTTGAATACGGGTTAATTGCCTTAACAAACCACTCTTCATGAGAATACTTGTTTTCAACAAGAGACAGAAGGTGCTCAATTTCAGCGTTTTTCTCTAACTCAAATAACCATTCCACGATGCTCTTAATTTGAGCACTCGAAAATAAATCAACTTCAACCAGTAATTTTGGATAAATCAAAAAAGCTTCTTCTACTTGTTTTAGCTTAACATTTGCACCAAAGGTTATATATAAAGCCACATAGGCATATTCGCTTAAGCCAAATAATTTAGTACTATATTCTAAAACAGTTTTATACTTTTCATCTAGGAAGCTAATTTGGCATAATTGTAAACGCAGCTCCGCTGTTTTCGATGATGGGTCTATTTGAATGATTTTTTTAAGATAATAAATTGTGGTTGGGATGTCTTTTCGACTATATGCCGAGCTTTTAAGGTTAGTTAACGTATTAATTTTTTCTGCTTCATTTTCAGCCTTTTCAAGCGACTTTTGTAAAACCAATTCTGCCAATTGATATTTCTTTTCTTGAATTAAACAGATCCCCTCAAGCTCTAATGATAAATAAGTTTGGAGATTGTTTTTTTTATTATTTTTATTTAAAAGCAGGAGGGCTTTTTTATATTTTCCCTTACTAACTAATTCTTTAGCTTTTTCTATGTTTCTCATGCTTTAATTTCACCTTCCATTTATTTCTTAATAAGCAAACATTACAGACAATTGAAATAGTTTCTATTTAGCAATTATTAATCAAGCTAAACAACCTATTTATTTGTTCATAGCCAACTTTAACGCATTGCAAATATAGCTAACATCACTAATAGATAAATCAAAATACATAGGCAAACATAGTACTCTCAAAGATATACTATTAGCTATAGGTGTGCTTCCACGTTTTCCATATATATCAACCGTAGATAAACTAGGATAAAAATAACGACGAGTTTGAATACCTTTTAGAGTCAACGCTATTTGTACATCTAGGAGCTCTTTTTCTGATTTTAATAACACTGGCATGTATGCACCATTGTTTTCGCTTTCACAATGCCAGCCTTGTAGTTCAACAACCCCTGTTAAGTGTTTTATGTATTCAAAAGCTAAGACCTTTCTGTGATCAATGATATCTTCAATCATATCAAAAACAGCGAGCCCCATAGCAGCATGGAATTCACTCATTTTAGCGTTAATTCCAATTTGAGAAGGAATGTTATTTTCATCAAACCCAAAGTTAATAAGTTGTTTCGCCATTTCCATATTTTCTTGCTTTTTAAAGACTATTGCCCCACCTTCAACACTATGAAATAACTTAGTTGCATGTAAGCTTAATGTGGATGCATCACCAAAGTTGAAAATAGAATTGCCTTTATATTTAACACCAAAAGCATGAGCAGCATCATATATAACAGTCTGATTATTTTCTTTTGCTATTTTTTCTATTTGTTCAACCTCACAAGGGTTACCAAACACATGTACAGCAACAATAGACTTAGCTTCATTGTTTTTAATAATGCTTGGTTCTATATTTAATGATCTTTCATTTATATCATTAAATAGCGGTTGATTATTTTCCCAGCAAATTGAGCTAGCAGTCGCTGCAAACGAGAATGGGGTGGTGATTACCTTACCTTGTATGTTTAACGCTCTATAGGCTAAATGCAGGGCAAGAGTACCATTGCTTACCAGCATCAGGTTTTCAACATTTAAGTATTCTGAGAGCTTGCATTCAAGCTCTTGTAGCAAAGGCCCATTATTAGTTAACCAGCAACGATCATATATATCATTTACCTTGTCAAAGTAAATTGATTTTGTCGGCAAAACTGGCTTTACAATCGGATAAATTATTTTATTTGTTTTCATTTATTATCAATTTTTCAATTGTTGAATTTGTTGAAGAAGATCTGTGGCAAGAGGATCATTAGGTTTCAATGCTAATGCATGCTTCAACAAAGGCTCAGCATGTTTTAATTTATTCAATTTTACTTTAGTGACCACTAAATTAATAGCAATTGGAAAGCTTTTACTATTGAGTTTTATTGCTTCGGTAAGTGGTTCTTCTGCTTTTAAAAATTGTTCACTTTTCATAAAAAAAATACCACGTTGCAATAATATTTGGCTACGTCTAATTGGTTCATTAACTTGCCCCAATAAGTGTTGTTCAAAAAACTCCGCCTTTTCATCAATTCTTAACTGCCTTAAGCAAACAATATAATTTTGCAATGTTTCGGGTTGTAGTCCTAAATCATGCTTTGGACTTAATCGATACAAAGCAATGGCATGAGAATAGTAACCAATAGCTTTGGCACAATTACCATTATCTTGAAAAGCTGCAGCCAAAGCCGTATAAGCTCTTGCATTTTTAGGTGAATGTTTAATCTCATTTAAATAAAATTTTTCTTTATTACCCCATTCATCTACTCTTAGCTTTGTAACAGTAATACCTGCAATTAATACCGGAAAAAGAAGAAATAAATATCGTAACTTGTCTTTTACAAATAAATTTAATAGCGCAATACATGCAATCACTAATCCAACATTCGGCAAATATGTACGGTGCTCAAAGACAATATCTTTTATTGGTAAAAATGAGGATTCAATACTGTGTGCTAGATAATAAAATAATACTCCAAAAGCTAACAATGTATTTTTTTTACGGTAAATAATTGCCAATATAACTATAACTAAGTGGAAACAAGTAAATAGTACCGTAGCAATATTCCAGTCTCTTACCACGTCCCAATCATATTCAAGCCTAAGCGAGTTTGGATAAATAAACTGTGTTATATAATGAAAAATGATGCCTACTTGAGATCTAAAGTAATCAAGTCGGTTAATATCTGAAGTTTCCCTACTCAAATCATCAAGTTTTCCTAAGAAGTTTGAAATATCCATATTTGATAAATAGAAAATATAACCAGCCCCGATTACTCCAAAGAATATATAACTTAGAGTAAGACGTTTAAGCCACTTGCCAAAAAACAACCACTCAATTAATAAAATAGCAAAAGGTAAAGTAAAGGCATTTTGTTTAGTAAATAATGCACCAACAAAAAATAGTAAACTAAAAAAGAGATAAACTTTACTCGCTCTACTGTTTTTTGATGCCCTAGAAAACAAATAAAAACTAATTGTTAATAAATAGAATAGCGATACCAATGATGTCGTTTGCTGAACAATATATACCACTGTTTGACTGTTCTGTGGCAATACTGCAAACAACAAGCTGGAAGTAAAAAAATAGCTTTTATAACTTATTGATAGCTCTGTTTCACCTTTATCTTTATCTAACAATTGAAGGAATTGAACAATAATCAAACCTATAATTAAGGAACAAACTATATGAATAGATAAACCTACAAAATGAAAAAAGCTTGGTTCAAAAAGTATACCTCTTTCAAATGACAACAATGAGTATGCTAAAAAACGCATTGTAGAAAAAGACCAAATGGTAGCTAAATCTGTCGGTGGAGCTATGGCCGGATTATTTACAATCGAACTGTAATCATCTAAATAATAGCCCACAGTACCAATATTTGAATAACATAATATTGTAATAACAATAGTTAACACAGAGTAGATAAAATAGTTACTTAGATATTTCATTTTTTTAGTTTTGAATATAGAAACTTTCATATACTTTATTTAATAATATAAACATATGAAAATTTACAATAGCAATTAAATTATATGTATAAAAAAAGACGAGCAAAGCTCGTCTTTTTAGTAATACGCTATGTAAGTAATAAATTACTTAGTACGTAAACGGTCACCATCAGCTTTAGCATAGTATACAGCTGTAGTTTCGATGTTAGCACTTGGCGCATTAATGATAATATCTAAAGCAATATTAGCACTAGTTAAACCAGCAGCAGCAACGGCAGCACGTACTGCAGCTGAGATGTCAGTTACACCTTCAGCAGCAACAGTAGCAACACCTTCAACTTCAACTGTATCATTACCAACATAAATTACTAAGTCAACACCACCAGATTGTGTAGAAGTGTTAGAGATAGTTACTGATTGGCTGTAAGCTTTACCAAATGGTAAGAATGGTACATGTGCTTTAGCACCATTCAATGTCCATGCACCAGCAGAAGCAGTTGGTAATGTATTAGCAACTAAATCAGCAGTTCCACCTTGTGGATCAGTGTATGAAATAGAG
>JAQWHO010000120.1 GCA_029249355.1 Thalassotalea sp. | reverse complement strand
AATTATACTTTTACTACTCAACCATGAATGCGGGAAAATCTACACATTTATTACAATCATCTTATAACTATCGAGAACGTGGACTTTATACTGTTTTATATACTGCGTTAATTGATGACAGATTTGCACAAGGACAAGTATCTTCGCGATTAGGTATTAACGCTGAAGCAAAGCTATTTGATCAACACAGTGACATTTTAAGCGAAGTTAGTTCTCTTAAAAAAGAAAGCAAAATTGATTGTGTATTAGTAGACGAAGCACAGTTTTTAACCACTGAGCAAGTAAAGCAGCTTACTGATATTGTCGATCATTTAAAAATCCCCGTTTTAGCGTACGGTATTCGCACCGACTTTTTAGGTCAAACATTTAATGGTAGTGCTGCCCTACTTGCTTGGGCAGATAAACTCATTGAACTTAAAACCATTTGTCATTGTGGTAAAAAAGCTAACTTTGTTATTCGTCGTGATAAAGACGGTAATGCAGTTACCGGCGGCCAACAGATTGAAGTGGGTGGTAATGAAAAATACGAATCTTTATGTCGAACTCATTTCAAAGCGCTTGTCTGGTAAATAAAGATTGATAAAGAAAGGTGAGTAAAGTTTAATAAAAAATAATAAAAATCATCTACACTTAACTGATATATGTAAAATGAAACCAAAAGTACAGGAAAGTACATGTCTGTTTATGCTAGTAGTCATCCCCTTGTAAAACATAAAGTTAGTTTACTTCGCGACGCGCAAATATCAGTAAAATCATTCAGAGAATTAACCAAAGAATTGTCGGTTTTGCTCACCATGGAAGCAACAACTCAACTCGCCTTAGAAAATAAACCATTAACTTGTTGGTCTGGGGTTATTTCAGCACCAATGCTCAGTGAAAAACAACCGACCTTAGTGCCGATATTACGCGCTGGCTTAGGCATGTTAGACGGTGCATTATCGATATTACCTTGCGCTAAAGTCAGTATAGTTGGGCTAAAACGTGATGAACAAACCTTGCAGCCAATCAGTTATTATCAAAATATTGTCAATGATATCAGTGAACGACAAGCGATTATTATCGACCCTATGTTAGCCACAGGCGGCACAGCACTCGCGACTATTAACTTATTAAAGTCCACAGGATGTACTAATATTAAAGCCATATTCCTTGTTGCGGCACCTGAAGGTATAGAAGTATTACAACAAGCTCACTCTGATGTTGACTTATTTATTGGTGCAATAGATAACGAATTAAATGAACAAGGCTATATTTTACCGGGTTTAGGTGATGCAGGAGATAAAATTTTTGGCACTCTTTAAGGTAATAAACATCAAGCTAAATTTAATTGTTAGTTTTTTACAAAGCACTATGAAAGTAGTGTCGTTACTTATTATCTGCTTAATGAGCATTCAAGTTAATGCATTAATTACACCTTTAACTACTCCTGTAGCCAATGCTGAACATCCAGAAATAACCTTTTATACTGAAGTTTATCCACCCGCAAATTTTGTTGAGAATAACGAATTAAAAGGGATCACCGTTGATACCTTAAAAGCCATTTGGCGTGAATTGAAACAACCTGAGCAATATATAAATATAGTACCTTGGGTCAGAGGCTACCGTAATACTTTAAACAATCCTAACAGTGCACTATTTACGATGTCGAGAACCCCACCACGAGAAAACCTTTTTAAGTGGGTAGGCCCTATATTTCATTCAACGCATGTGCTGATCACTAAGAAGTCGAATCAATTTAAGTTTGCTAAATTAAGCGACATATTTAAATATAAAGTTGCCGCCGTTAGAGGGGATATTTCTGAAATTTCTCTTAATCAAATGGGATTTCCTGAACAAAACATGGCAAAAGTTTCAGAGCTAAAACTGGCGTTTAAAATGATGGCAACAGGTCGAGTTGACATGATTGTTGTGACTATTCACGCTTTTCATCACTTAGCTCAACAACTCAATTTTGACGTCACCGAATATGAAAATGTTTGGCAAGTGAATAAGTTTGCTAACTACATCGCATTTAATATCGAAACGCCTGATAGCCTAATTACTCAATATCAAGAAACGTTAGATAAATTAAGCCAAGAGCACCAGCTAATTAAGAAAAAGTATGAATTAGCCATCGAAGAATATTAATCCATAAAAGATAAGAGTTAAGAGATATTTTCAAATTAACT
>JAQWHO010000119.1 GCA_029249355.1 Thalassotalea sp. | reverse complement strand
GTTGGACAACGGATAAAGACGGTTTTGTCATGGCGTTACTGGCTGCTGAAATTCTTGCGGTTACGGGTAAAGATCCGTATCAATATTATTTAGAGCTTGCAAAAGAGCTAGGTGAACCTTGTTATGGCCGTATTGAAGCGGTTGCTTCATCTGAGCAGAAAAAAGTACTCACCTCATTATCGGCTGAAAATATTACTAGTGATGAATTAGCGGGCGAAAAAATTCTGCAAGTGCTTTCACATGCACCGGGTAATAATGCGGCTATTGGTGGTGTTAAAGTCACTACTGAAAACGGATGGTTTGCTGCACGCCCTTCTGGGACTGAGGATATATATAAAATTTATGCAGAAAGTTTTATTAGCCAAGATCATTTAAATAGTATATTTTCTGATGCTCAAGTTTTAGTTAATGAAGCATTTTCACAAGCCGGGTTATAATTATTTCTTATTGTATTGTATTGTATTGTATTGTGTATTTGTACAATAATGAAGATTGCGAAATACTTATGTTGTGCGATAGTTATATAGATTATATAAAGTAGATATAGAATTAATGCCGCATAAAACTTACATACATCGTCCTACCGTTTTAAAAGATTTATCGATAATAGCCGCGGTAAATCTTTTTTTGTATATCGTATTTACCCAAGTCGATCTATTAGAAAGAATTTATTTTTTCTCTCGTGAATTTGAAGCATTTCAGCTTGATGAAGTCATACCTTTAGGCATTAGCATTGCGCTTAGTTTACTTGTGTTTTCTTATCGCCGGATAAAAGAGTTAGGCATAATGGCTAGAACCTTAGAGCAAATGTCACTCGTTGATCCGTTATCTGGATTACCTAATCGTCGAGCCGGACAAATTAGTTTAATTTCTTGGTGTGAGCTTGCCCAAAAGAAAAACCAACCCTTTACTGTGTATCAAATTGATTTAGATAAATTTAAAAAAGTGAATGATGGTTATGGACAAATCATTGGTGATGAAGTTATACAGCACGTCGCTCAACGTTTAAATAGTGTTATTCCATATTCAGGGCAACTTTTCCGTTGGCTTGATGATAATTTTTTAGTGGTTGTGCCTTCTAAAGATATTATCACCCCTCATGAATTTTCACTTCAATTACAAAATTGTATTAATGGTAAAATATTACCTTCAACTTTAGCATTAACTTGCAGTATTGGTTACGCCGTTTGGCAAAAGTCGGACACTGTTGACCATCTTTTGCATAATACTGAAGATGCGCTGATACAAGCTAAACACAAAGGCGATGGTAATATTCAAGCGAGTTAAATATTCCTATAATACGGAATATATTCGGGTAAAATTACTTTTCTCATGAATGCTGCTTTGTAATGTTTTATCAAGTTGACAAAAATTACATTATTTCGAGGTGTTATTTTGATAAAACCACGCAAAAAATTATAAATTTCCGTACAATATGCACACATATTTAGTTTATTAAGAAATATTTGTGGATAACATTCAGCAGCAATTACAAAAGTCGGGTGACTTCTTATCGATAACACGTCAACACGAGTGGTCATTACCTGAAAATTTTTCATTCACCGTTAAGCATCAAAAAAATCAAACAGAAAGTAAAGTCACGGTTTTAGAAACTGGTTTGATCATCTTTGAGCCCGTTGATCGTTCTACTCAAAAAGACATTATTTTATCCAGTGGCGTTCATGGCAATGAAACTGCCCCTATTGAAATATGTGCGAAACTTATTCAGCAGCTAATTTTAGGTGAACTTCACTTATCAGAGCGAGTGTTATTTATTTTTGGTAACCCCGCTTCAATGAATATAGCCGAGCGTTTTGTTGAAGAAAACATGAATCGTTTATTCTCTGGTGGACATTCTATTGATCAAGGTGCTGGAGAAGGGTTAATTAACAAAGAGCGGCATCGTGCATTGTTACTTGAAAACACCGTAAGAAATTTTTACCTCGATGGTGAAAAGTTATCAACTGGGCGTCAACGTTTTCATTACGATCTTCATACTGCCATTCGTGGTGCCAAATACGATAAGTTTGCTGTTTACCCTCATACTCATGGCAAAGCTAGAAAAACAGAGCAACTACAGTTTTTAAATGCTTGTGGTGTTAACACCATCTTACTGTCTAATTCTCCAACCACTACGTTCAGTTATTATTCTGCTCATCAATTTGGCGCAGATGCCTTTACCGTCGAATTAGGAAAAGTTAAGCCTTTTGGTGAAAACGATATGAGTCAGTTTTTACAAGTACAAACAACGCTAGAAAACTTTATAAGCGGCAAGCCATTAAATTATTCACCTTATGATGAAAGTGACTTTAACATTTTTGTTATCTCGCAAATAGTGAATAGAACGGCAGAAAGCTTTAGTTTAAATTTTAGCGATGATGTTGAAAATTTTACGGACTTTCCTATTGATTATGTTTTAGCACATGACGGTGATAACGAAATAAAAGTGAAACAACACGGTGAAGCCATCATTTTTCCTAATGCTGAAGTTTCTATTGGACAACGTGCATTATTAACCGTTGTTCCCACTAGTTTGTCTTGATCATATAGGAATGTGTAAACAAAAGTAGTCAATTATTCAGAGGCAATTTTGTAATAAAATTACAAGGCTTGCCTTTCAGTTGACGTAAAGGTAAAGTGCGTGCGTTGTTACAACAACGTACTAAACTTATGGGCAAAGACCCAGACAATAATAATATCAACGCCATTAATAAATGAGTTGAGTTGGTATAAATGCTTGGCAAGTAAAGTGATCCTATACTTGATACAAGATGGTTATTCGTTCCCCTTGCTCGCAAGGCTTATAATAAAGAGAATGCTATGAACTCTGAAGTTTATAAAGAAAGCCCGGTTGTCCATCAACCTGCTTTTATTGATGGTCACTCTGTAGAAATCCCAATCCTCAAAATTTTGCAACAAGACGGTAGTGTTTATGAGGGTGCAGAATTACCGAACATTGACCAAGCATTAGCAACA
>JAQWHO010000118.1 GCA_029249355.1 Thalassotalea sp. | reverse complement strand
CCGTTCTTTTTTGCTGATGAATTGCCCTATCTTTAGCTTGCGATATCGCTTCTCTAATATCTTTTATACCGGAGGTTACCGCAGAAACTCGCGCAATTTCTGCATCAGCATGCGTAGCAATTATTTCAGCAAGTGTTGTTTTACCAGTACCCGGAGGTCCCCAAAAAATAACAGAATGACATTTCCCTTGCTCAATCGCTTTTTGTAAAGGCATGCCTTTTGACAAGATATGCTGTTGTCCAACATAATCTTGTAAAGTTTTCGGCCTTAACTGCGCAGCAAGCGGTTGAAAATCATGGTTTTCGTCAAAAGCTAAGGAAAGCTCTCAGTTAGCGTTGATCATCTAAATAAACGCCTTCCGGTAAAGTAAATTGAAATAAGCTCGATGCTATTTCTTCATTGATAATGACATCGCCCAATTTAATCAGGCTTAGTTGGCCTGTTGAGTCTAAAATACTAAAGCTTTCAAGCACAGCGCTATCAGCTAAAAAATTTAATTCTAATGTTTTAACTCGGCTATTTATATCGTTTGCATGGATTAAAAAATTATTACTACTTGATTGAGTAACGCTATATTGTTGCCATAACGTTTCATCTGAAGACGTTAATAATAAAATAGGCGTATTAGCGACAGAGGCATCTACTCGGTATGCTGTAGCTTGTTCAATGAAAGGGTCGAAAAACCAGAGAGTCTGACCATCAGAGACAATAATTGACTCTTCAGGTTGCTGAGTCTCCCAATACACTAAATTTGGTTTTTTTACGGCAAGCTTACCTTGCCCTTCTTGTAAGATATTTTTTTCTTCATCAATAACTTGCTGCGAAAATATCGCTGAAAAATGATTAAAACCTGATAATCGACTCATCAAAGCATTTTTTGCTATTGAATTTTCTATTGAAATACTTTGCTGATTTTCAGCCGACTGTTTAGGCGTTTTATTTTCCGTAGAGTCATTATCAGCATGACAAAACAGAGGCAAAGATAAAGTAATTGTGACTAAAAAATATTTTAAGGTGTTATTCATTTTATTAGTTTCTCACTGGTGGCGGAGCTAATACTTCTCGTGCACCATTATGGCCGGGCGTAGTAACAACACCTTGCGACTCCATATCTTCAACAATACGTGCCGCACGGTTATAGCCAATACGAAACTTTCGTTGCACGCTTGAAATAGAAACTCTTCTACTTGTTGTAACAAACTCAACCGCTTCATCATAAAGAGCATCTAACTCGGCATTTTCATCAGCTTCTGCTTGTTCGCCCGGTAATAATATTTCATTGTCTGTATCACCCGATAAAATATCTTCGATATAAGCAGGCTCACCGCGCGATTTCCAGTCATTTACAACGGCATGTACTTCGTCATCATTAACAAAAGCACCATGAACACGCACCGATACAGCCTCACCAGGAGGTAAGTAAAACATATCTCCCATACCGAGCAATTGTTCTGCACCTTGTTGATCAAGAATAATACGAGATTCCATCCTTGACTGAACACGCAGCGCCATGCGAGTTGGAATATTTGCTTTAATTAAGCCGGTAATAACATCAGCCGAAGGACGCTGAGTTGCTAAGATTAAATGCATGCCAGCCGCACGTGCTTTTTGTGCAATTCGTGCAATTAATTCTTCAACCTTTTTACCGGCAACCATCATCATATCAGCGAACTCATCGACCAAAATAACGATAGCTGGAAGTTTTTCTAACAAAGGAGGTGTTTGGCTAAAGGCATCACTCGGTTGCCATAAAGGATCAATTAATGGCTCCCCTGCTTCTTGCGCTTTAAGCACTTTTTCATTAAAACCTTTTAAGTTTCTGACACCAAGTGCAGACATTAGTTTATATCTGCGTTCCATTTCACCAACACACCAACGTAATGCATTAGCGGCTTCTTTCATATCAGTGACTACTTCAGAAAGTAAATGAGGAATACCGTTATATACAGAAAGCTCTACTTGTTTGGGATCGATCATGATCATTCGCACTTCTTCAGGCGAAGACTTATATAAAATACTGACAATCATGGTATTCACGGCAACCGATTTACCTGAGCCTGTAGTCCCTGCAACAAGTAAATGTGGCATTTTAGCTAAATCGGCAACAACCGGTTTACCGGAAATATCGCTACCGATTGCCATAGCAAGATTAGATGATGATGCAGCAAATTTTTTGTCAGATATAACATCGGCAAAAAATACCGTTTCTCTATACTTATTTGGTAACTCAATGCCTATTACCGATTTACCTTCAATAACTTCAACAACGCGAACACTTTTAGCCGAAAGCGAACGTGCAATATCTTGTGACAACCCACTGACTTTACTTGCTTTTATGCCCGGTGCTAAATTTAATTCAAAGCGGGTGATGACAGGACCAGGAAACACACCAACAACTTCGGCCTTAACACCAAACTCTAATAATTTCTCTTCAACCAAACGGCTTATTTGTTCAAGCTCAGCAGGGTCAATAGGATTGTCAGAACGATTAGGTCGGTCTAAAAGCTCTAATGACGGTAAACCTTGATAGTTTTCACTTGTTGATTTGCGTACTGAAGTAGCAGGCTCTTCAACAACAATAGGCTCTTCAGTTTCAAAAGCCGCATTTATTTCGTCTTCGCTAACATGTTCTTGTACGTTAATCGCTAACGGCTCACCCATTAAGTCGTCAATATCAACAAAGTGCTCTATTTCATCGTCTAACTTAAACGGAATATCATCTTTGCTTTCAGCAAAAGCATCAACATCATTACCTGCAGTAATACTATTTAAGTCTGCTTTGTAGGATGATTGAGTTTCACCATCAGCTTCTTGAGAATTATTTTCAAAATCAATCCCAACCTTTGATGTTAATAAAGATTTATTATGGAGTTCAATATCAGAGTTTTCATCGCGCAAATAATTCGCTAATTTTTGTTTCTTAAGTTTTTGCTTTTCTTCTTTATCAGCGAACTGTGTTCCAAATTTCTCACTGATGATATTAGGTAGTTTTGATAACCAAAAGGCAAAGGTAATAGTTTGAGCACCAATTTTATCGATCATTTTCAATAATGATAAACCAGTCAATAATACAAAGCCGGTGCCAATAAACATTAAAAATAGTAAAGTGCTGCCAACAAAAGAAAAATAAGGGATCAGACCATTACTTAAAATATCACCTAATATGCCACCCGCTGAAAAATAAAAAACATCATCAAAGTTCATACTGGCCGTTGCAGTTATACCAATATAAAACATGATAAAACCAATAAATTTCAATCCTAACGTAAGATAATCAAGTTGAATTAAACGATGATACCTTTGAAAAAGTACCCAACCCGTTAATGCAATAACAAAAGGAAGGCTATAGGCAATAACGCCAAATAAATTAAGCAACAGATCGGAAACGTATGCCCCCACTGCGCCACCTAAATTACGAATAGGTGTTTGGTAGCCGGTTTGTGACCAACCAGGATCAGCCGGATCAAAACTAAATAAGGCCATCATAATGTACATAGCAAAAACACAAGAAACTAAAAGCCCTGCTTCAAGTAATCGTTGTACACCATTTAATTTTGAAGATTCTAAAGACAAATTACGCGCCATAAAATTCTATTGTTGTTATATACAGTAAAGTATCAAAATATTGTAATGAGATAAACGCTTTAATCAATTCTAAATGTGTTTTAACCAACATTAACGATTAATCGGTAAAAAATTAGTCGATTTAACTTCTTCCATCACAACGTAAGTGCGACTTTCACTCACTGCGGGTAATCGAAGTAATGTATCACCGAGTAATTGTCGATAGGCTGCCATATCGGCAACTCGTGTTTTAAGTAGGAAGTCAAAATCACCTGATACTAAATGACATTCTTGTATAACATCTAAATCCCCTACCGCTTTTGAAAAGTCATCGAATACATCAGGACTGGTTTTTGTTAATGTAATTTCAACGATAACCAGTAAAGCCGCTTCTAGCTTCTCAGGATTTAAAATAGCTTGGTATCCAGTAATATAGTTATCATTTTCTAAGCGTTTTACCCTTTCTAAACAAGGTGTAGGACTAAGTCCTACTCTTTTTGAAAGTTCAACGTTAGATAATCGAGCATTTTTTTGTAACTCAAATAAAATATTTTTATCGATACGATCTAATTTTTTATCATTCGATGAAATCATTATACAATACTCCGATTATAGTTTGTTTGGCGATATTATATATTGTCTATTACAAAAATTCGACAGGTTAAACCATAATTTTACCACTATACTAGTCGCAAATATTACAACAGTTTTATAATAAGAGAGAAATAGTATGATTATTGGTGTACCAAAAGAAATTAAAAATCACGAGTATCGTATTGGCTTAACACCTTCAGGTGTTAAATAGTTAGTTGTAAATGGCCATGATGTTATTGTTGAAAATGATGGCGGAGCCTCTATCGGTTTTGACAATGAGCAATATATCGCTGCCGGCGCAAAAATAATTGATACTGCGGTAGAAATATTT
>JAQWHO010000117.1 GCA_029249355.1 Thalassotalea sp. | reverse complement strand
TCTCCAACAGAAACATACCCTTGATCCCAAAGAGGATGGTAAGGCAAATTATGTTTAGTTAAATATTGATGCACATCTCGATTACTCCAATCAATAATTGGATGCACCTTAAAACGACCACGTAAAATACTCACAACAGATAAGCCTTCACGATGATCAGATTGTTGGCGTCGCACGCCAGAAAACCATGTGCCCGCTTGCAGATCATTCAAACCACGTTCTAGCGGCTCAACTTTATTTCTACGATTATATGCTTTTAATGAGTCTTCATTTTTTGCCCATTCTTCACCGTATTTAGACATTTGCCAAGCAGCACTTTCTTTAGCACTATAAACATGTAAATTAAGCTTTAAACGATCTGTTAACTGCTCAATAAATTGATATGTTTCTGGAAATAAGTGTCCTGTATCCGTTAACAACACCGGAATATTGCTATCAACTTGCGTCAGCATATGTAACATAACAGCCGATTGTATGCCGAAGCTTGATGATAAAACAAACTGCGAAGGTAAGTTTTCCATCGCCCATTCAACACGCTCTGTTGCTGTTTGTTTTTCAAGTAACTCATTCCACTGATTCAACCAAGGCTTAGGTAAAGATGCAGGGAAACGGCTACTAATAGGCGACTTTAACGAACTAATATTCGCATTTGTCTCAATGTGCTTAGTCATGGAAGTCCCGTTTACTGAATTTTACTTCGGCGATAATGCCTGCTCTAATGACAAAATCACCAAAAGCTTCATTAGTTTCTCGCTCGGTTACCCAACGAGCAACAAGTTCATCAATCTCATTAAGGATATCTTGCTCGCTAAGGTTTTCTTTATAAATTTTAGGTACACGTGTACCCGTTAAGTTACCACCTAAATGCATATTATATTTACCTGGCCCTTTACCCACTAAGCCAATTTCAGCCAACATTGCACGGCCACAACCGTTAGGACAACCTGTAACACGAAGAATAATACTTTCATCAGCTACATTATGTTTAGCTAAAATAGCTTCAACATCAGTGACTAAACTTGGTAAATAACGCTCCGCTTCTGCCATTGCTAAAGGACATGTTGGAAAAGCAACACAGGCCATTGAATCTTTACGCTGCTGAGAAACTCTATCGTCCATTAAGCCATGAGCACGAGCAATTTGCTCAATTTGTGCTTTATCTTCTTCTGCAACACCCGCAACAATTAAGTTTTGGTTAGCGGTCATGCGGAAATCGCCTTTATGCACTTTCGCCAATTCAGCAACACCTGTTTTAAGTGGCTTACCTGGGTAATCGAGTAAACGACCATTTTCAATAAATAATGCTAAATGATGCTTACCTTCAAAGCCTTTCACCCAACCAATATTGTCACCACGACTGGTAAATTCATAAGGCTGGCTTTCTTCAAAAATAATACCAGCACGTTTTTCAACTTCCGCTTTGAAGACATCAGAACCTACGCGATCTAAGGTATATTTAGTTTTCGCGTTTTTACGATTAACTCGGTTACCCCAATCGCGTTGTGTTGTAACAACCGCTGCGGCAACATCTAATGTATTTGCTAAAGGCACAAAACCAAAATCGTCAGCACGACGAGGATAAGTTGATTTATCGCCATGTGTCATTGCTAAACCACCACCAACAAGCACATTAAAGCCAATCAGCTTTCCGTCTTTGGCAATGGCAACAAAGTTCAAATCGTTAGCATGCACATCCACGTCATTGTTAGGCGGAATAACAACCGTAGTTTTAAACTTACGAGGAAGATAATTACTGCCTAAAATTGGTTCTTCTGTTTCTTTACCGTCAGGGCCATCAATCTTTTCCCCATCTAACCAAATTTCAGCGTATGCACGTGTTTTCGGTAATAAATGTTCACTAATTTTAGTCGCCCATTCATAGGCTTCTTGATGTAATTCAGACTCAACAGGGTTAGTAGTACAAAGTACGTTACGATTAACATCGCCGGCAGTTGCAATAGAATCAATACCAATACTGTTAAGTGTTTGGTGCATTAATTTAATATTCGGCTTTAATACACCATGAAACTGAAAGGTTTGTCGTGTCGTTAAGCGAATACTGCCGTATGAAGTGCTTTCTTGTGCGAATTTATCAATTGCTAACCACTGCTCTGGTTTGATAATACCGCCCGGCATACGAGCACGTAACATCACATTATGTAACGGTTCTAATTTTTGCTTAGTACGTTCCGCACGAATATCACGATCATCTTGTTGATACATACCGTGAAAACGAATTAACTGAAAGTTATCGCCATTAAATCCGCCGGTCATGTTATCTGATAAATCGTTTTCGATGCCACCGCGTAAAAAGTTACTTTGACCTTTTAAACGCTCATTATCGGCAAGTTTTCCTTCAACAACTAATGGGCCTTGTGCTTTTTCTTTAGTTACATCAGTCATTAATATACATCCTTCTGATAACGCTTAGCGTTACGTAAATCTTTTAAATATTGTTGAGCTTCTTCATTTGTTTTATTGCCGTGTTCAGCAATAATATCAATCAATGCGGTTTCTACATCTTTCGCCATACGACTCATGTCGCCACAAATATATAAATGCGCACCACGCTCTAACCATGCATATACTTCTGCCGCTTTTTCACGAAGGCGATCTTGAACATATATTTTTTCAGCTTGATCGCGCGAGAAGGCTAAATCGATGTTTGTTAACAAGCCTGATTTTAAATAGCCTTGCCATTCAACTTGGTAAAGAAAGTCTTGTGTAAACGTTTGATCGCCAAAGAATAACCAGTTATCACCTGTCGCTTCAGTTGCTTCACGTTCTTGCATGAAAGCTCTGAAAGGCGCGATACCGGTTCCCGGACCAATCATTATTACGGGTGTATTACCATCACTTGGTAAACGGAAGTTATCGTTATGTTCAACAAATACTTTAACTGCGCCGCCTTCTTCTAAACGCTTTCCTAAAAAGCTTGAAGCACCACCCGAACGAGTTTGACCATTTTCATCATATTCAACTAAGCCAACTGTTAAGTGAACTTCTTCTTCCATTTCTGCTTGGCTAGAAGCAATAGAGTATAAACGAGGCGTAATTTTACGTAAGGCATCAACAAATACTTGAGTCTCAACTGACGCAGGAGCGGCTTTTACTACATCAACAACTTGATGGTTTGCAGCATACTCACGCGCAGCATTTTTATCTTGAGCAAGAGCGAGTAACGCTTTATCTTTTGATTGTTCCGCCCAAAATGTGACAAAGTTCACTGAGGTTTGTGTGATTTCTAAAGCCGAAACTAACGCTTCTTTTAGCGTTAATGTTTCATTTGCAACGTTAACACTTTCACTTGCTGATAAATTTAAAGTTGCGATAAGTTCATCAACTAAGGCTTCGTCATTTTCAAACCAAACGCCTAACGCATCGCCCACTTGATAAGTGAGTCCTGACTCACCTAAATCAATTTCCACGTGTCGAACATCTTTTGCAGAATCTCTACCCGTAATTTTTTGGCTAACACTTAATTCTGCTGAATAAGGGTTTTGCTTTGTATATTGACTCGCAGCACCAGTCGTTGGCATTGCTACAACATTTGAAGCAACTTCACTTTCACCCAATAAATCTTTAGTTTTTGCGATAATCTCTTGAGACCATGCTGCGGCAGCTTCTTCATAATCAACATCGCAATCGACGCGAGGTGTTATGGCTTTTGCGCCTAGCTTGCTTAAATACTCGTCAAAATCTTTACCTGTTTGACAGAAAAATTCATAACTTGTATCGCCTAAAGCTAACACGCTGTATTGCAAACTTTCTAATTTCGGCGCTTTTTTAGAGGCTAAAAACTCATGTAATGCAATCGCATCATCTGGCGCTTCACCTTCACCGTTGGTACTGGCAACAATGAGTAAATGAGTAACATTTTTGATACTTTTAGGTTTAAATTCACCCATGCTTTTCAGATCAACAGACAAACCTTGTGCTGTTGCTTGATCCGCTAACGACTTAGCAACACCTTTAGCGTTACCCGTTTGCGATCCATATAAAATAGTTAACGTAGAAGATGCTTTTGCTCCACTAGCGGTAGGTAAAGAGGCAACTGAAGTGCCTTCACTTTTAGCTGCTAAATAACCACTCGCCCATGCAAGCTGAAGCGGTGAGTAGGTACCGATCGCTTCTTTAAGTGAGCTAAGTTGCTCTGCATTTAGCATGGTTTGATTTAAATTCTGTTCTGACAACATTTCGTCAACTCGCCCATTTCAATATATGAATGAATAATAGACGGTGTTGATGAAAAGCAAAAAGAATAGAAACGGCTTTTTTATTCCAAAAAGGAATATACAACGATTAGTAATCTAACTTTTTATTAAGCGTATTTATTGTGAGAAAAAATCGATTGGATTAAATTTGAGTTGTTATGTTTGCACTTCAGCTTGACGACGGACTACTGGATAGCGTTCAAAGTCTTCCCAATAATGAATACCACCTATCATTTCTTTAACGGCAAAGCCTAATGCAGCTAATTTCATTGCCGCCTTAGTTGCGCCGTTACAACCTGGCCCCCAACAGTAAACCACAAATTGAGTATCATTAGGATAATTCGCTAATGAGTCTGTGTTCATCTCAACATGAGGAAAGTTAACGGCCTTGATTGCATGGCTTTTTTCATAGGCTTCTGCAGAACGAACATCTAATAAAACAAAAGGCTGATTTCCCGCTTTAATATCTGCATAAACATCTGAGCAGTCTGTTTCGCAACCCAGCTTTGCACTAAAAAATTTAAATGCTTGCTCTGCTGGTGCCGATGGGTAAAGAAGTACATTTGACATTTTCATCTCCTATTATAAAGGTATAAAACTTATTTTATTTAATTGCAGTTAATATAAAGCTTACCGGTAAAAATTAAATTCATCATTTCTGAACGCCTCGTTAAATAAAAATGAATTCAAGTTATCCTTTGATTGTCATATATTTCACTATCATCAGTATTCTAATATTGCTTAACTCAGGAAAATCGCGTGGAGTTTTACCATTTACGTTCATTTGTCGTTGTTGCCGAAACAAAAAATTTAACGCAAGCTGCGAAAAGGTTATGCAGCACTCCGCCAGCAATTAGTGCTCATATCAAAACCTTAGAACAAGAGCTAGATACGGCATTATTTGTTCGCTCGACAAAAGGAATGACATTAACTGAAAAAGGACAATTGTTACTCATTAAAGCACAAAAAACCTTAGACTCAGCGGTTGATATGGTGAACCTTGCTGCTGATAATCAAGATGAACTCATCGGGCATTTTAGCTTAGGACTCAATCAAAGTATTCAAGCGTTAAAAGGTGCGGAGTTCATTGATAATATTTCAGAAAACTGCCCGGGGATTTCTTTGCAATTACAGCAAAGTTCAACGGGTAAAATAATGACAGAGATCCAAACAGGCCAAATGGATGGCGGCTATATTTATGGTGAAATACCCGATGGCTTTACCGCGATTGAAATTAAACAAGAAAATATCACCACTATCGCCCCTAAAAATTTTGCAAGTGAAAAAATAATCACACAGCTCGATTTAGCGCAATCAATGTGGATTACAATGGAGCAATATTGCCCGTTTGATAAGGTACTAAAGCAAAAACTCGGCACAAGCATTCAATCAAAAGTACAAAGTGCTCATGACCAATCTCGCCTTGAATTAGTAAAAAATGGTCTTGGCTTAAGTTTCATAGAACTGGCAGTTGCCGAAAAGGAGCAATTAACCGGAGATATCCAAATCATTCCTCAACTTAGTTTTCAAATGCCATTATCGTTTGTTGTACTAACGAAACGCTTAAATGATCCAATCGTTAAAGCACTCATTCAAGAAATCAACATATTATGGGAAGCACCTTTATAAATAGCATTATATGAGTAGAGCCATTGCTAGATAATTATATATTTGTCCTAACTTTATCTCCTAACTTTAGTTAAGAAAACCTTTTGCGCCATTTACCTTATCCAATAAGCAAGCTAGTATTATTTAAAACAAATTAGCTATTTTTGGTTGAAAATGCTTGAACATTACGAAGAATTAACCGCTTGTGTTAGTTCGCCTGACAATAACATAAATGAAAAACTTCAAACAATTTGTCGAAAAATCAAAGCAATAGCACCTAACGCAAACCGTGTAAGTTTGTGGTTATTTAATCAAGAAGCCAATGAAATTTTTTGTTTGATGTGTTTAGACTCAGGCGATGAATTAACTAATGGTCAATCACTTAAAAAAATCGACTTTCCAGAATACTTCGACCATATCTTAAAAAATAAAGTACTGTCGGCTTCGGATGCTCGTGAAAATCCCGCAACAACTTGCTTTAACGAAGTGTATTTCGAACCGCTAAATATTTTCTCATTACTTGATTTTATTTTTCATTTTCAATTTAAACCAACGGGGGTTATTTGTTGTGAAAGAGAAGGTGATACCACTCAATGGTCAAAAGTCGATATCAACGCATTAAAGCGAGTAGCGAATATTACTTCAATGTTTTTCTCTGAAGAAATTCTATCTTTAGGTTTAGAAAAAGAAACTATTTTAGATGCGATTCAGCTTAATTAATTTAGCTCAGCTCATTCAAATTAATTATATTTCGCCAATAAATAACTAAAGTGCATACCAGTTAATCGCTCGATAAAGCTCATTTAAATTAATTGGTTTGCCAATATGACCTTCAAAGCCGTCCATTGCATATTGTTTAACATCATCCACCATGACATTAGCCGTTAAAGCAATAATAGGTAATAACGGATGTTGTTCTTTAATAATCTGACACGCTTCTCTACCATCCATTTCTGGCATTTGAATATCCATAAAAACTATATCAACATTTAATTCAGTTGCTTTTTTTACGGCTTCAATACCATTTTCAACAATATGTATTTTTGCGTGAGTGCCGATCATCATTTTTTCAAAAATCTTTTGATTGATTCGATTATCTTCCGCCAGCAACACAGTAAAGCCAGTTAGATCAGGAATAGGCACTTCTTCAATGTCATTAATAATATCCGTATTAGATTGGTTAGACGTTAACGGTAATGTCACAATAAACGATGTGCCTTTATCTTCTTCACTAATAACTTCGATTTCTCCATGCATTAAGCTAACAAGTGAGCGTGTAATTGAAATGCCTAACCCTGTTCCGCCAAACTTTCTTGTCGTTGAATTATCTGCTTGTTGAAAACGAGTGAAAATATTTTCAATCGTTTCAGGCGACATACCAATACCCGTATCCTTAACTTCTACCTTTAAACCTCCCTCGTCAGTTAACGATAAAATAATATTTACCTCTCCATCTTCGGTGAACTTAAGACTATTAGATAATAAGTTAAGAATAACTTGTTTTACTCGAACAGGATCACCTTCCCAACCTTCGGTGTAGTTATCCGCTATCGAAAATACGATGTTATTGTTTTTGCTTTCAGCGAGTTCTTTAGTTTCGTTTAGTAATAACTCAATAATTTTTGAAAGGTTGAATGCGACTGTTTCTAATGTTAATTTTTCAGCTTCTATTTTAGAAAAGTCTAAAATATCGTTAATGATGGTAATTAATGATGATGAAGATATAGTCGCCGTATCCACTAAATCTTTAGCATTTTCAGATAAGTTTTCACGTGCAAGCATTTGCAAAGAGCCCATAACGCCATTCATCGGTGTTCGAATTTCATGACTCATATTAGCGAGAAAATCACTCTTGGTTTGATTCGCTTTATCCGCTGCCTCTTTAGCTAGTTTCAATTCATTTTGCACATTCAAACTTTCAGTAATATCACTCACTAAAGCAATGTAAGTAACATCGGTTTCTATTTGAGTTTTCGTTAATACTAACTTTACGTCAAATTGGCTACCGTCATCTTTATTCGCCTTAAATTGCTGATGATTACTTTTTTGCTCCGCGTTATTAGCAATAATTTGATAAGCAGAATGCACCTCAGGAATAATCGAATCGATCTTTTTACCGACTAAACTACCCGCTTTCAGACCGAATAATGCATGACTATTAGGAGACATTTGTAAAATGACTCCGTCAGCATCAGTAATAAGTAAAGAATCACCTAAGTTATTGATAATAGCCGACTGAGTGTTAAGGGTATTTTTAATTTTTCTCAGTGCTTTTAATAAATAATTAAAAAGCGTCCAGTAGAGAAAAATACCAAAACACATCAAAATTAAAATCAAAACTGACGATCGTAAACTATTGCTTGAGTGTGTTTGAGCGCGAAAACCTATGTCGGTTAAGTATCCTAAAGAAAGTAATCCTATGCTCAAAAACGCAATTAAGAAGATAGTTGTTTTTTTAGAACCCGTGATCAACGAAAAGGCAATAATGGACGGTAATACAAACGCAACTTCGTCTCTAACACCTTCATATGTCCACATATAACCAAAAGCGACAACAAAAATCATCACACAAAATAAATTACTCGCGAGTTTAAGTTCACCTTGTTTAAGAATGATGTTTAATATTTGTAGAAAAACAATGGTTGCGCCTAATATCAAACCAGTGACGAAGTCACCGTAGAAAGCACGTGTGAGTGAAATAAGAAAAAGTGTAAATTGAGTGCCCCAAATAACGTGTTTCATTTGGTCAATTAAATCTTGAGTTCGGTTACTTCGCATCTATCTCAATTTTACTCTTATGATGTGTCGTTATATTAACAGAGTATCATATTGGTGCCTTTGAGCAATATGTGAGTAAAAATCAAACTAGTTACGCATTGACTGAATAAAAAAGGGGTAGCAAGTGCTACCCCTAAAAACCGCTAACTTAGTTATTCAGATTGACAGATCATTTCACTAGAAAGCTACCTCATTCGTCACAAAACAGCTCACCAAGGAGAGTAAAACTTATTCATAACACTCGAGATTGTTACGTTATTGAATAAAACATCATTCGATATGGGATGAATTGTTCAATTAAACTGATAAATGACAAGCCCATAGTGACAAAAAATTCACTATTTATGAATAGTTATTTAAGAATAAGTTATAACGATTGTGCAATTAATCATCGATTATTGCTTTTGCAACATAATCTGCAATAGCTAAACTAGAGGTTAAGCCGGGGGAGTCAATACCAAATAAGTTGATTAACCCTTTGATATTATGCTGGTGGTACGTTTGGATCATAAAATCTTGAAAGGTATCATGCACACCTTGTAATTTAGGTCTAATCCCTGAATACGCGGGTTGTAACTTATCACGTTCTACCGTGGGAAAATATTTCGAGATTGCTTGAAAAAATTTATCTTTCAGCGATTCATCAACCCCATATTTAAGTTGCTCAATATATTCAGTATCAGGGCCAAACTTTAACTGTCCACCAATATCTAAAGATGCATGAATACCCAAACCTGTCGACTCAGGAATCGGATAAATCAAATGCTGAAAAGGGCTTTTTCCTGAGTAAGAAAAGTAATGTCCACGACACCAATGTAACTGAGGGATCAACTCAGGTGATATTGATTCTATCGACGTTGCAAGCTTTGTACTGTGAAGTCCACCACTATTAATTAAATAATCACAAGTAACTGACATTAAATCATTCACGCTTTTCAATTTAGCAGTAAAACCGTGATTTTCAGGAA
The DNA here is from genome assembly GCA_029249355.1 of Thalassotalea sp. Classification (GTDB taxonomy): domain Bacteria; phylum Pseudomonadota; class Gammaproteobacteria; order Enterobacterales; family Alteromonadaceae; genus Thalassotalea_H. The sequence continues at coordinate 1,987 of JAQWHO010000117.1, read as the reverse complement.
CTGCCGATAACATTTCAGTATTGGCAACAAACAAACCGCCCTGTACTTCAAATTCAGTTAATAAACTTTGCATATAACTGTGTACATCAATAATTCCTGTTGAAGGCGATAATAAAGCAGACTAGCAGCTAAAGCGGGCTCCTTTTGATGTAATTGTGCAGACGATTGCCACACTAAATCATGTACATCATTATTACTGGCAATGAACAATGTATTTTCTAAAAAAGCTTCATCATCATCATTATGCGCCACCAATAACTTTCCAATGCGTTGATGAGGAATATTGCGCGCTTGGCAATATCTATAAAGCAGTTTTTTACCTTTCACACAGAGCTTTGCTTTTAAGCTGTTTTGAGGATAATAAATCCCAGCATGAATAACTTCGCTATTTCGACTACTGGTTTCTTCACCAAATCGAGCGTTTTTATCAATTAACAAAACCTTACTGTATTGTTTACTTAATTTTGCTGCAATGGCTAAACCAACGACACCTGCACCAACAATAATGACATCAAATTTATCCATATTATAATTCCAACAATGTCAAAACGAACATAAGTTTGCTCATTATTTTCTACTTTATGAACTAACCATGTATTAACTGACAATTTATTACTTCACTATAGTTTACTTATTTGTATAAAGGCTTATAAGATGTCACTTCAATTAACGTGCGAAAAATGGCACGAACGACTATAAAAAGAAAAGAGCATAAAATGACATTACGCATTCAAATAATCGTTAGTATTATTTTTATTTCCCTATTTTCAACATCAACATTCGCTTTAGGAAAACTCAGCCATCAGCTAGTTTGCCAATTATCTTACGATTTATTGCCAAGCGCTAAACAACAAAAAATTGATGAGCTGTTATCGCAACTTTCTAGCAAAGACATAAAGCGAATCAATGCCTACAACCGAAATAAAGAAGATCAAAAAATTACGTTTGCAGAAAGCTGCACATGGGCTGATGCGATTAAAAAAGATAAAACGTACGATCGTTATAAACCTTGGCACTATTTAAATATAGAGCGTAATACTTTATCTGTGACAAAGGAAACGTGTAGCAAAAATTGTGTAACCGCCGCCATTTCTTTTCATAAAAATCAGTTGATAAATGCTAAAGATTCACAAGAAAAAAATGAAGCATTAATGTTTTTAGGGCATTGGCTGGGCGATATTCATCAACCTTTGCATGTCAGCTTTTCAAGTGACTATGGTGGAAATCGCAATAAAATAACGCCTTTAGTTGGCAGATGTGAAAACTTACATTGGTATTGGGATGAATGTTTACTTTACCCAACACCTAAAAAAGAAAAAAAAGCGGATGATTTTGATTATTTAGTCTTTAAAGCTGAAGTATTTAAACAACTCAATCATAAGTTAATTTCATCGCCAAAAGCTCAATGGGCAAACACCGATATCACTGATTGGGCGAATGAATCTTTAACGCTTATTCGCGAGGAAGATTTTAATTATTGCCAATTAAGTGCGGATGATTGCTTATCTAAACAAAGTGATAAAATCGTGATAACTGAAGCATATCATCAACATTATCAAGCTATTTTACATGAACGTATGTTGCAAGCTGCGGTGAGACTTTCATCATTGTTAGGCCAAGCATTGTAAAAAGGTTACTTACAGAAAGCTCATCTAACAACAAAAAAACCAGCGCTAAACGCTGGTTTTTTTGTGAACAATAACTAACGTTATAAGTTACTTATCGCCTACTTTTGGCGCTTCAGCAGGTTTAACAATTTCAAGTAATTCAATTTCAAATTGTAAAACCGAGTTACCAGGAATACGTGGTGGATTACCATTTGGTCCATAAGCAAGATCTGATGGAATAGTAAATTTGTATTTTGCACCAACGCTCATCAACTGAACACCTTCAGTCCAACCTTTAATGACTTGATTTAAACCAAATACTGCCGGCTGATTACGTTTATAAGAACTATCAAATTCTTCACCGTTTAAGAACATACCTT
>JAQWHO010000116.1 GCA_029249355.1 Thalassotalea sp. | reverse complement strand
AGGGTACCCGTAAAAGATATTTTATGGATTGATGCCGCAGGGGATTATATGTGTGTTCATACCGCTGAAAATACACATATTTTGCGAAAAACTATGAAGCAACTAGAAGAAAGTTTAGATCCTAAGCAATTTATTCGTAGCCATCGCTCTACCATAGTTAATAAAAACTATATCAATAAATTTTGTAGCCAACTAAATGGTGAATATTATTTGGTGATGAATAACGGTAAAGAATTAAAAGTGAGTCGTAGCTACAAAGATAAAGTGAAGTTAGCTGTTACGCTTTAATTGGCAATTTTACATTACACTTCAGTTTGCTGTGTAATCGATAAAATATTTTCTTGAGCATCAACAAGAAAAGGACTCACTTTTTTTTGATGTTTAATGGCTTCAATTAATGGAACCAAACACATAACGTTGTTTTTCTCGCCAATCATGACATTACTTTTATCTTCTTTAATCGCTTGAACGGCTGCAACGCCCATTTTTGTCGCTATAATTCTATCTTTTGCAACAGGCGATCCTCCGCGTTGAATATAGCCCAGAGTGCATAATGGGCAATCTACACCTGTTTTTTCTTTAAGTTGGTTAGCTAAGGCTTGGCTGCCGTTAGGCCATAAGTTTTCAGCGATGACAATTAAAAAACTGGAATGTCGTTCAGTTTTTGCTTTGATAATTTGTTGAGCGATTTGATTAATGGTTGATTTCTCATCTTCTACGTGAAAATTTTCAAAAGAAAGGACTTTTTCAGCAGCACATGAAATGCCGACATTAAAGGTGATATGGCCGCTATTTCTGCCCATTAGTTCAACTAAAAAAACCCGCTCAAAAGCGTCGGCAGTATCGCGTATTTTATCAATTGCAGAAATCGCTGTATTAACCGCAGTAGAAAATCCTATAGTGAAATCTGTACCATCAACATCATTATCAATAGTCCCGGGAATACCAATGACTTGACCTTGCCATTGTTGTTGAATTTCAATTAAACCTTTAAATGAGCCGTCTCCACCAATGACAATCAGCGCATCAATTTTATTTTTTAATAATACATTTATTGCTTGTTTGATACCTGCTTGATTGTGCATTTCTTTGCATCTGGCACTTTTTAAAATAGTTCCTCCTTGACTAATGATTCCCTCAACATCATGAGTACTCAGTTTTATGAGCTCATTATTTATTAAACCATTGTAACCATGATAAAAACCAAAAATATTATAATGATAACGTTGAGCAGTTAATACAATAGCTCGTATCGCTGCATTCATTCCAGGGGCATCGCCGCCGCTTGTTAAAACTGCTATATTCTTAGCCATAAAAAACCGAGGTAACAGAAAAATTCTATAGCGAAATTTAGCATTTAATTTACTGATTTAAAAATGTTGATTCTCATTATATTGATTTCGATCTGAAAAAAATAAAGGGGGATCAAAAAAGGTAACTCTTTGATTACTTCAAATGAGTTACCTTTTTAATTGTTTTTTTAAACGAAATAATTCAAAAACTATTTACGTTAAAAGTTTTCTTATAAAAGATTTTCTTTTTTAACCGTAAGAATTTTTAACGTGTTTGTCGCACCAACAGTTTCCATTAAGTCACCATGGGTGAAAATTACTTTATCACCAACAGCAAGGTTTGATTTACTGATCACAACTTTTAGAACATCTTTTGCTAAATCATCGTTACTACTGTTTGTAGAATCAAATTCAACTGGATAAACACCACGATATATTGCCGTTTTATTTAATGTTTTATTATGACGAGACAATGAATAAATAGGTAAACCTGAAGTAATACGAGACATTAATTTACTGGTATGCCCTGACTCAGTTAACGCGATAATTGCTTTAACGCCATCTAAATGGTTTGCCGCGTACATAGCTGAAAGAGAAATAGTTTCAGAAATTTCTGTAAAGGTTAAATCCATACGATGACCAGAAGTATTAACTGAACGATGCGTTTCTGCACCAATACATACATCTGACATTGCTTTTACTGTTTCAACAGGATATTTACCTGCAGCAGTTTCAGCACTCAGCATTACTGCATCTGTACCATCAAGCACAGCATTTGCCACATCCATTACTTCCGCCCGAGTTGGCATTGGCTGCTCTATCATTGTTTCCATCATTTGTGTTGCCGTAATAACAACACGATTTAACTGACGGCTACGAGTAATAATATGCTTTTGTTTACCAACAAGCGCAGCATCACCAATTTCAACACCTAAATCACCACGGGCAACCATAACAACGTCAGACGCTAAAATAATATCATCTAAAATTTTGTCATCATTTACCGCTTCAGCACGTTCAATTTTAGAAACAAGGCGTGCATCACAACCCGCTTCTTGTGCCAATAAACGAGCTTCACGCATATCTGCAGCATCGCGAGGGAAAGAAACAGCCAGAAAATCAACATTGATTTTAGCCGCTGTTTTAATATCTTCTTTATCTTTTAATGTAAGCGCAGGAGCTGTTAAACCACCACCTTGACGATTAATACCTTTGTTGTTAGATAAAGGTCCACCAACAGTCACTTCAGTAAATACAGAAGGGCCGTCTGTCTTTAACACTTTAAGCTGAACACGACCATCATCAAGTAATAAAATATCGCCTTCTGAAACATCTTCAGGTAGCTTTTTATAATCGATTCCTACTTTTTCTTGGCAACCTTCACCTTTCTCAAGCGTAGCGTCTAACTCAAACTTGTCGCCAATTTCAAGTTTTATCGGGCCATTTTTAAAAGTTGAAATACGAATTTTAGGGCCTTGTAAGTCACCTAAAATACCAACGTATATGCCAAGTTCTTTAGCAACTTCACGTACTGTTTCAGCACGTTGAATATGATCTTCAGCAGTACCATGTGAGAAATTTAAGCGAACAACGTTTACACCGGCAGCGAGCACATTTTTTAACGTTTCTCTATCTTCAGTTGCTGGACCTAACGTCGCAACAATTTTCGTTCTTCTAGGCATTTTAATCCTTAGTATGAAAACTATTAGTAATTAATAATTTGAAATGAATTATGATTCTTTTCGCTCGAATCGCGAGCTTCTTAAGCTATCTTTAACTTTCTTCAAATTGTCTCTAAACTTAGTGCCACGGCGCAAAGTAAAGCCAGTAGCTAAAATATCAATTAGCGTTAATTGAGCAATTCGAGAAGACATCGGCATATATAAGTCTGTGTCTTCAGCAACATCGACAGATAAAACAATATTGCATTCTTTGGCTAGTGGCGTTCCTTCAGTGGTGATACCAATAACAGTGGCGTCATTTTCTTTAGCTAAACTAGCTACTTCAACTAAAGATTTCGTTCTTCCTGTATGAGATATAACTACGACAACATCGCCTTGCTGACTATTAATAGCACTCATACGTTGCATTAATATGTCATCAAAATAAACAACAGGGACATTGAAGCGGAAAAATTTATTCAGGGCATCGTGGGCAACAACAGCGGAAGCCCCTAAACCAAAAAATGAAATTTTATGTGCTTGAGTTAATAAATCAACCGAGCGATTAATTGTACTTGTGTCTAAACTTTTACGGGCTAATTCAAGGTTAGCCATAGTCGATTCAAATATTTTAGCGGTGTATTCTTCAGCGCTATCATTTTCATCAACGTGCCTATTTACGTATGGCGTACCATTTGCCAAACTTTGCGCTAAGTGTAATTTGAAATCTGGATAACCTTTCGTGTCTAATCGACGGCAGAACCGGTTAACCGTGGGCTCGCTGATGTTTGCTTGTTTGGCTAAAGCAGCAATGCTTGCATGAATAACTGTGTTAGGAGATGACATAATAACTTCAGCAACTTTTCGTTCTGACTTACTAAATGTGTCTAGCTCGTTAGCTATTTTTTCTAAAATATTCATTCATTACCACCATGGTTATTTTTATCAAGTGTAATTAATTTTCTCGATATTAAACAGAAAAAATGAAAATTTATTTCACTTTTCTTCATAATATAAAACAAAATGGCAATTTTTTGCAAATGTTTAATAATATATAAGGTATGTTTTTGCTTATCATACCTTATATTTCGCTGAATAGCGTAATTTTGTAGTAAAGTTACAAAAAGTTCTTTACTGAACTGCCAACAAACGCTAAATTAGTGCTAAATGTAGTTTAGTTACAATTAAATTATTAAAACTAGAGAGTTCCGCTTATGAAAAACACCGAATATCAGTCTGCTAGTGAAATTGTACTTTTTGGTGCGCTTGGTGATTTATCTCGTCGAAAGTTATTACCAGCCCTATATCAACTTGATCAAGTGGGCTTATTAAATCCTGAAAGCAGAATAGTTGCTGTTGCAAGACAAGATAGTAGTCTTGAAGAATTTACCGACTTTGTTATGGAAAACTTAACAAATTTTGTAAAAGAAGGATTAGATAGCGAAGTTATCGAACGTTTTAAGTCTCGCCTCGTTTATCAACAATTAGATTTTAAAGACACTAAAGCTTATAAAAACCTAGCTACAACGTTAGCTGATGGCCATGAAACGCGCGTTTATTATTTTTCTACACCTCCTGCTATTTATGGTGATATTTCTGACGGATTAAAATCTTCGGGTTTAATCACTGATGCTGACCGGGTTGTGATGGAAAAACCTATTGGTCATTGTTTAGAATCATCTAAAGTGATTAATGATCAAGTTTCACGCTACTTTAACGAAAATCAAATTTACCGTATTGATCATTATTTAGGTAAAGAAACAGTATTAAATTTATTAGTATTACGTTTTGCTAATTCATTGTTTACCAATAACTGGGATCGAAACAGTATTGATCATGTTCAAATTACTGTTGCAGAGAGTGTCGGAATAGAAGGTCGTTGGGGCTTTTATGATGATGCTGGTCAAATGCGTGACATGATCCAAAATCATTTATTACAAATTCTTTCTTTATTAGCGATGGAGCCTCCTGCTGACTTAAGTGCAGAAAGTATTCGCGCTGAAAAATTAAAAGCGGTTAAAGCTTTAGTACCCATTGATCGTACAAATGTGAAAGACAAAACAGTTCGTGGCCAATATGCTGATGGTTATTTAAATGGTAATCCAGTGCCTGGATATTTAAATGAAGAAGGTGCCAATGCTAACAGTAATACTGAAACGTTTGTCGCCATTAAAGCAGAAATAGATAATTGGCGTTGGGCAGGTGTTCCATTCTATTTGAGAACAGGTAAAAGAATGCCAGCCAAGCACAGTGAAATTGTCGTTCATTTCAAACAGCAAGCACATAATATTTTCAAAGATAGTCATGCTGATTTACCGGCAAACAAATTAACGATTCGTTTGCAGCCTGATGAAGGTGTTGAATTGCAAATGATGAATAAAATACCGGGTATTGCTTCACAAATGCACATTCAAGAAAATAAGCTCGATTTGAGTTTTTCTGATACCTATGAAAATCAACGTGTTGTTGATGCTTACGAGCGTTTAATGCTTGAAGTCATTAATGGTAATCAATCTTTATTTGTTAGTCGTGATGAAGTGGAAGCCGCTTGGGCGTGGGCTGACAGTATTATTGATGCTTGGCAATCTACGAATGAATCACCTAAAGCGTACGCCGCAGGCTCTTGGGGACCGGTTTCATCAATTTCGTTAATTGCACGTGATGATAGACAGTGGGTGGAATAATGTACCATTTAAATGAATTTGAACAACGTGCAGATTTAGACACTCAACTTGCTGAGAAAGTGGCTGATATTTTATCAAATTCCGTCGCTATAAAAGGCAAAGCAAGTATTGCCGTTTCTGGTGGTTCTACGCCCAAAGGTTTTTTTACCGCTTTATCGCAAAAAGAGTTGCCATGGAGTGACATTACTATCACGTTAGCGGATGAGCGTTGGGTAAGCATGGAAAGTGATGCCAGTAATACCCGATTAGTCCATGAGAATTTATTACAAAATAATGCCGTGAACGCTAAGTTTTTCCATTTAAAGCAAGGTGAAAAACTTTGTGAAGAAACACTTTCTGATCTTAACTTAGCCGCTAGTTCATCGCTTTTACCCCTTGATGTTCTTATTTTAGGCATGGGAGAAGACGGACATACGGCTTCTTTGTTCCCA
>JAQWHO010000115.1 GCA_029249355.1 Thalassotalea sp. | reverse complement strand
TTATGTTGAAGAAGTAGCAAACGATTTAGTTTTTTGGCAAAAAACGTCAGATCAAGCAGCGTTAATTTCTATAGTGAAAAAAATTGAACAACTTTTTACCGTATTAGGAAACTTCGAACAAAGTTATAGCGCCTAGTTATTATTAGTTAAATATAAGAAATTTTATCGTTCAAATAATAAAAAACCGAAACAGTTGTTTCGGTTTTTAGGTTTAAAGCGAAAATGTTTTGTTAAACCATTCATCCAACATTCTTTTCTCATACCCTAAACTATCTTGATTATAGCGAAGGTTTGAGCCCATCATAAAACTCATATCTTTTAAATTAACATCACCTGAAGATACTACCTGTTTATTACTATCAACAACTTGATACGAAAACTTAATGCGCGGGAAAAAAATTTCCTTTATTACTCGAATACGTTGCATATTTTGATGTACGTCACCCGCTAAGTCTACATCTTGAACATCAATTATTAATGTTTGCCCTTCAGGTAATTTTTTCGCTAATGTCGCAAAGTGTTCTTCAAAATTTTTGAATACTCGCGCTTTAAATTTAGCACGGTGGCCATCTCCGGCGTGAACATCTCGATATTTATCTGAATCAGTCCACTTAACTTCGCTGGTTGCAGCTGACGACATCAATGTTAAAAACAATGAACTAACCGTAATAATTATTACACTTAAATTTTTCATCCTGTGCTCCTTTTAATGACTTAATAAAGTACTTAACTTAATAGACCCGATATATCGCAAAAAAGTCACTTTAATTGAGTTTAATTATACACAAATAATTAAATAATGATTTAAACGTAATAGTTACTTGATTACAGCCATCTAGCGTAGTGGAATAAACAAAATTGTAAACATGCTAACGAAGATGTCTTTAGTACTTTTCTGATCCAGCGACTCTAGTATTACTAGAAGCATCTCTATGTATTAAAAGAGGCAGGCAATGTAGACGCTTCATTTAACCAAGTACTAAAAGTGTAAGAAATGCTTCAATTATCACAGCAAAAAATTTAAAAAATGAAACCTTTGATGGTGAGTTCGTTACTAAAAAGCCAATGAAATTAGAGTAATAAAGCCTTAACAAAAAGCAAAAGAGGTCAGTTTTTCATTAATTTTCATTCATAAAATAAAAAAGCCATTTCAAAATAAAATGGCTTTTAATAGGTTCTAAAAATTAGTGCATTTAAACTGACATCGGTTTAAAAGGAATATCACGATATCGTTTACCTGATGCAGCAAATACCGCGTTGCTTAATGCCGGTGCAAAAGGTGCTACACCCGGTTCACCTAAACCAGTAGGTTTATGGTCAGACTCAACAATGTGTACATTTACATGAGGCATATCACTAATGCGCATTACAGGGTAATTATGGAAATTTGAATTAACTACCGCGCCTTCTCTAAAGGTAATTTCAGTGCTCAGTGCTAATGACATTCCCATAACAACCGCACCTTCCATTTGAGCAGTTGCGCCGTCTTTATTCAAAACCTGCCCGCAATCAATAACACAATCAACTTGTAATACTTTGATATTATCGCCATCAGATTCGACACGAACAGCCATAGCAACATAGCTTTGAAAACTAAAATGTACGGCTAAGCCAATACCTTGCCCTTTAGGTAAATTATCACGTTCAAACCAACCTGACTGCTTAGCTGCAATTTCTAAAGCATTTTTAGAACGAATTACTTGTTCTTTTTGCTCTTCAACTTCATTAGCGTCATATAGTTGATTCAAGAACGTCAGTGGGTCTTTTCCCGCTTTATAGGCCAATTCATCGGCAAAAGTGCTAAAAGAAAAACCATAAAATATAGCATAAACCGCACGATACCAACCAATTCGAGTATGTGCTTTCGCATCACCTATTTCACTTCTAAAATTAGGTAAGCCGAACGGGTAATTGTCAACCGCAGAGACATCACCTTTAGATGGTTTGACAGTCGCTGGATTAAATAATGACCCAATTGGGGGGAAAGCGGTACGATGTAACCAACCAGTTACCACACCTTTTTCATCCAGTGACGCTTCAATGTGCTGCGCATTAATAGAATGATAATAACCTGTTCGCATATCTTCTTCGCGCGACCAAGTTAATTGAATAGGTACACCAAGCTTTTCTGAAATAACAGCGGCTTCGTGCACGTAATCACACTTAAATTTACGCCCAAATGCCCCACCAGCCATGGTGACATGAACAATAATATCTTTAGGATCACGTTTTAAATAGCCACCTAAGACTTTTTGAATATCAGCAGGAGATTGCGTAGCCGCCCAAACTTCACATTTATCTTTTTCAACAAACACGACACTTGCATTGGGTTCCATTGGAGAATGAGATAAGTGTCCACCGGTATATGTTGCTTTCAAGGTTTGAGCTGCTGTAGCAAATGCTGAATTTAAATCACCTCGTTCAGTCGCTAGCTCTGCAGGGTTTTCAACATTCTTTACCAGTTGTTGTTTATACGCAACAGTATCGTAAGTGGCATTTTCGCCTAAATCCCATTCAATTTTTAATTTAGATAAGGCTTGTTGTGCGGTCCAATTGTTATCAGCTACAACCGCAACACCACCAATAGAGCCAAAAGGGACAGCTAAACGATCAATCGTAATGACATCTATCACGCCTTTCACTGCCAATGCTTCAGTTTTATCAAGAGATTTCAACTTACCACCTAAAACAGGGCAATGGGTGATCGCCGCATATTTAAGACCTGGCATTTTAGTATCAACACCGTAAATTCTTTCTCCTACAACGACTTGCCCTTG
>JAQWHO010000114.1 GCA_029249355.1 Thalassotalea sp. | reverse complement strand
TGTTTCAAAATATAATGTAGAACTCGGACCATACTTAGCGTGTTTAGCTTTATCGTCAGTAATTTTATTGATTAAGTCTCCACCGGCATTAGATCTCATTCTAAAGCTCGCTTGTGCATCATTGGTGAATCCCAAGTCAATGTCACCACTGACACTCGACATCCTAATCCTACCACTGTTATTTAACGATAATTCACCCTCAACATCACCACTTACTGTCGATATAATGAGTTCATCAATATCATTTAATATCATGTCAATTTCACCAGAAACCGTATTAACAAAAACTTCATTCGCTTGCGTTCGCGTTTTTAAATGACCGCTTACAGCCTTTAAGATTATTCGACCTTGAGATTGTTTATCATCAATATCGCCACTTACGGATGATAGATTAATTTTCCCAGATAAATTTTTACTCGTAATATCACCGCTTACTGAAGATATTTCGATTAATTCAGATAAGGAATCTACGTTTATATTACCACTAACAGATTGAATTTCAGTGCTCTTAGTCAAGCCTTCAACGGTAACATCTGTCGATACACCGCTAAAATCTAGGCGCAGCTTTCGAGGTACATTAATCACTAAATTAGAGCCTTTTTCATGCCAGCTACCGTTCATATGATGCGGCATCACTACTTTAATTTTGATAAAAGCACCATCTTTCTCAAAAACAAAGCGCTCAGCTTTATCATCAATTTCACCACTTACTGACACTTCATTTTTATCCCAACCTAAAATCTTCACTTTTCCTCTTAGGTTTTCAACACTTATATTCGTTGCACCGCCAACAGAAAGACTTTTATCTACTTTTTCTCCTGCGATTGTTTGTAATGAAATTGCGGTTAACGCGATAGCACAAATCTTAATAATATTACGCATAATTATTCCTACTACTAAATTGTTTGCCATTGAGGACTATAAAGTTGTTTGATTAGCTCTAATTCTTGTTTTTGTGTCCAACGGAGTAAGTTAAGTAACTCACTATTATCGGGATCATTTTCTAATGCTTTATCAATTGCGCTTCTAGCTGATGAAAGTTCTTCAAGCTGCTGTTGCATTTCTTTTGATAGCTGTTGCAATTCTGGCTGGCCAAAACTCGTTAACATTAATTGCTTCTGCTGCTCAAAATCTTTTTTCATCACACTGGCTAAGTTGATATTACTTGGTGCAATGCTTAATTGCGGACTAAAAGAAAACCAAGTTAATAAAACAGCGGCCACTACAGAAGCAGCCCATGCCATAGGAACTATTGGTGCTTTCTTTTGCAACTGTTTTTTCTCGCTCGATAATTGCGGTGAAACAGCGATAGCTTTCTCAATGCCTTGCCAAAGATCGCGCTTGGGTGACATTTCTTTGGGTAAATTTGCAACTTGCTCGTCAAGCGATTGCTCTGAAATTAATTTATTCATGCGAATTGCTCTCCTAATGATTCTCTTAATAAGCTTTTTGCTCGATGATATTGTGATTTACTCGACCCAACTGCCATATTTAACATTTTGGCAATTTCTTCATGTCGATAACCTTCAACAGCGAAAAGTACAAAAACTAATCGTGCTCGTTCTGGTAGCTGTTGAATTTTCATATCCAAAGCGTTTGATAATGAATCGTCAACTAATTCAACGCTTGCTTCAACTACCGTTTGATCTTCAATACTGAAAATTCGCTGTAGCCAGTTTTTTTGTTTACGTAAGTGCCCTAAAACAGTATTCGTTGCGACACTATGCAACCACGTAGCAAACTTACTCTCACCACGGAAATTGTGAATTTTCTGCCAAAGCTGAACAAATACTTCTTGGCACACATCTTCAGCACTGTCTTTATCTGCCAGCATCCGCCAACATAAAGCAAACATACGGCGATGATAAATTTCATACAGTTGATGGAAAGCTTGTTGATCACCTTGTTGAGCGCGAGCAACCAGCTCACTTTCATGATCAGCAATAAACCGCTCTTTGGCATCGATGACTTGTGATTTATCCAACGCTGAATTCTCGAAATATTTATGTGTTATTAACTTAGATGCAGTATGCCGGAATAGGGTTTAAAGAGAAGGGAAAATATGTTGATTTTTTTTATGATTATTTTCATGTTAATTTGAACTCACTGAAAATAAAATAGTTTTATCTGTAATATACATTTATTTAAATATCACTTTAAACTAGACGTATATACTGCATGCATAAAAAAACCGAAAGCATTTAAACTTTCGGTTTTATTTATTATGTTTAGAATTTACTCGTAAGAACGCTCTAACCACATAATTTGAATTTTTAGATCATCAATTTCTTTTTGAGCTTCAAATAACTGCTGCTCTATTGTTGAATCTTCAGTTTTATTTTCTTCAATGATTTCTGGCATCTTAGTTTCTCCACTATGCATCATACAACTCCCGAAAAATGTAACCACAACTGAATTATTACACAGTCACTTTCAAAATGAAAGAACACCGAAAGATTTATATTACGAAAAGAAAGAAACGAAAGCAGAGAATATGCATAAACCCATCAAAAAATAAATAAAATACAATGTGTTAAAATCAATTCAACACTGAAATAAAAATAAATATTTTGAGGTGTTATTATTTGGATATGGAGATTAGTTCGGGTAAAAATGTGTGACTTTCTTGCGCAAGCTCATTTTGCTCAGTAAGAATATCTTCTAAAATAGCTTTGGAAGTTAATGGATTCGCAAGCACCACACGAAACACTAAGGTCTTTCGTCCACGATATTTTTGTACTTCAATACGCGTACGAGAAACGAAAGATTTACCATTTTCACGTTGACGTTTTTGAACAAATTTCGTTAGCTTATCTAATAAGTCATTTACTGTATCCTGAGTTTTATCATTGCTTTTAGATAAAAAATCTTGGACTATTTGAGGGTTGTAGCGATAAGTTAATAAGCATAACTCGGGTTTAGTAATGAGTTCAAAATTGGGGTGTTCGTTGATAATATCTGCAAAATAATTTGCTTTATCAATACTTTGGTTTATTAAGAGTTCATAACCTGGGCGGCTAATAACATGTAAGCTAGCATAAACTAACATTGCCATACCTGGTCGAGAGCCTTCAAGTGTATGCGACCCTAAATCTTTTGAGCCTTTACGTAATATATATTCAGCATGATGTTCAATAGAGGATACTGACGCTGGATTTTTAAAAACAACTAAACCAGCCCCCATTGGAACATACATTTGCTTATGAGCGTCAATAGTTACTGAATCAGCTAATTCAATACCTTTCAATAAAGGGCGATATTTATCAGATAGTAACGTTGCCCCACCCCATGCAGCATCCACATGAAAGTGACAGTCGTATTGTTGCGCAATCATCGCCATTTCGGTCAAGGGATCAATATTGCCTGTTTCGGTTGTGCCTGCAACGCCAACAATACTAAGTACGCGAATGTTCTTCTCTGCAAGTTCTTGGCACTTGGCTTTTAACTGCTGACAATCAATTTTATTATTTTCATCAGTAGGAATAGCAATAACGCTATCCTGGCCTAATCCAAGGATGTCTGCTGATTTTTTTAAAGAATAATGACCACGACTAGACACTAAAATAACGAGGCCTTCATATTGATAATGTTTGAGTGCCTGAAAGATTCCTTCTCGAGCAACACCTTTAAATTTACCGTCAGCTTTTAATAAATTATTACGCGCAACCCAAAGTGCCGTAATATTAGCAACAGTGCCTCCAGAGCAAAAAGCCCCTAAAGAGTGATTAGCACTGTGCATCCACTGACTATAAAAACTATCATCATTTTGATAAACCAAACGATGAAGCATACCTAAGACTTGGCGTTCTAATGGGGTAAATGCTTTAGAGGTTTCAATTTTTACAAGGTTTTGATTTAAACCGACCATCAGTTTAGACAAAGGAAGTATAAAATAAGGTAATGCGGAGGTCATATGACCAATAAAACTGGGGCTTGAAGTATGAACAGATTGTGACACCAGCTTATCTAGTAAGTGGTGCATATGATCAGAAACAAACGTAGGTTGTTCTGGTATTTTTGAGCAATCGAAATCTTTCTCTATTTCAGATAAAGCTTGTTCTTTAGCTGCAATATGATTACCAAGAAAGCCCGCTAAGTTTTGTGAGATCTCTTTCTCTATACGCCCTAATGTTGAATTTGGCGCTTCTGGAATGGTAAAAATTCTATGCAAAGACTCTAAAGTTGCTTGAGCTTTTCTTTTGCTACCCGTCATACTTATTCACTGTTCACAGCTTGTCTAACTACAAGCAATAATAATGTTATAAGTGCGGCACTTTAATAAAATTTACAGTAAATGTCTTGTATTTTATCATCGATACTTACTGTTTTCGTAAAATCTACGCCACTAACGTCGCTAAATAAACAAAACCTAATTCAACAATTGCTAAGCTACTTAACGCCATCATTAATACATTTTTTTTAATATTGTAAGTCATTTTGATTCTTCCTTTAATTAAACTTACAAAACACTATTCAAGTAACAAGCCAACACTTCAAGGTATTGTTTTATAATGACTTTTAATTTTTATTAAAAATTAACTTTCAATGACAAGTTAAAAAACTTACTAATTATTAGTAAATTTAACCACTATAATTTATGAAATTAAAAGATCATAACAATCAATTTTTTGATGATAGTTCATCCTAACGAATGACTACTGTGAATAAACATATCAGCAAATAATATAAGATTATTTGATACTCAACTGCCAGCAAACTTGACCGCTTGTTTGATATTTAGCTTCAAAAGGCGTTAAAGGCTGTTCATCTTGAACTTGACTAATATCGCCTTTGCGCCCCGCAATATTCGCTGCAAACTGAAATTCTTCTAAATATAATCGCCAATTACTACGTAAGATAACGTGCTTGCCAATAGAAATTATCTCTGGGAACACTGCACTGCCATGCCAGCGACGTTGAACGTGCTTGGCTTTTGGCCATGGATTTGGGTAAAGAATGTAATGTTTAGAAACAGGCCAATTAGCTTGTTTTACTAAGCGATAAAAGTCATTTAAATCGGCGCGGATCAGTAAAAAGTTATCGACATGCTGAGTGTCTGTAGTTTCCCGTAATTCTTCATCATTACGTTCAATACGATGCGCTGATTTATCTACGCCAATCACTAGCGCTTGAGGATTTCGTTTAGCCAATAACCTTGTGCTTTGCCCTACCCCGCAACATGAATCTAAAATAACATCACCTTGATGCGATAGTACTCTTTCGTTCGCTAATGCAAACGCCTCTAAAGTATGCGCTTGAAAAGGTTTTTTCGAAGGATGTGTCAGGTGTTTTTGCACAATCTCAGCCAGTTTCTCATGTATCCCTGGCTGATTAGTTACAATTGCTTTGGAATCACCTAATGGCATATTTTTATCGGTCACTTTATCTTCTTCACTATTTATCTTCTTAACTTCTTAAACCAATACCTTTGGTTATTAGCGTCATCGCAATAACAAAAAGGGTAATAATAAAGCCACCTAGTACAGAAAAAGCAGCAATTAAACTCACATCAGAAATACCGAGAAAGCCATATCGAAAAGCATTCACCATATAAACGATAGGATTAATTTGTGAAACACCCTGCCAAAAATCAGGCAATAAAGTAATAGAGTAAAACACTCCACCCAAGTAAGTTAATGGCGTTAATATAAAAGTTGGGATAATCGAAATATCATCAAAACTTCCAGCAAAAATCGCATTAATTAAGCCGCCTAAAGCAAAGGTTGCAGAGGTAAGCGCTACTGTCGCGATGATCACCCAAATGTTATGAATTTGAATTTCAGTAAAGAGTAATGAAATAAGCGTCACTATACAGCCGACTAATATCCCTCGGCACATTCCGCCGCCAACATAACCAGCGACAATAACCCAATTAGGCACAGGTGCTACGAGCATTTCTTCAACATTACGCTGCCATTTAGCACTAAAAAACGAAGAGGCGACATTGGAGTAAGAGTTAGTAATAACACTCATCATGATTAAACCAGGCACAATAAAGGACATATAATCAAAGCCGCCCATTTGCCCAATTCGAGAACCAATGAGTTCACCAAAAATAACAAAATATAAACTAATAGTTATTGCGGGTGGCACAAGTGTTTGTACCCAAATTCGCATAAAACGGTGAACTTCTTTATGTAAAATACTTTTAAGCGCGATCATATTTCTTGCTGACGACATGTTTATTGCGCTCCATTTGGTTTATTTTCATTCGCTGCACCAGAACCTATAATGCTGACAAATAATTCTTCAAGACGGTTACTTTTATTGCGTAAACTTAATACGTTGATATTCTGTTCAGTTAGTTGGCTAAAAACATCATTAATACGCTGCGACTTTTTAATATCAACTTCAACCGTATGATCATCAATAATACGATAGCAAAAATCTGCTAATTTTGGCTCTGCACCACCAACGCTTAGATCAAGAACAATGGTTTCGACATCAAGTTTAGCCAGTAATGATTTCATATCGGTATTTTCAACAATAACGCCAGAGTCAATTATTGCGATATTTCGACAAAGCATTTCAGCTTCTTCTAAATAATGCGTGGTTAAAATAATCGTAATGCCTTGGCTGTTTAGTTCGCGTAAAAACTCCCACATTGAACGACGCAGTTCAATATCAACACCAGCCGTTGGTTCATCCAATATTAATACTTGTGGTTCATGCATAAGTGCTCTGGCAATCATTAAACGACGCTTCATTCCGCCTGATAACATTCTACCGGCGTCATTACGCTTATCCCAAAGATCTAGCTGTTTTAAATATTTTTCAGCTCTTTCATGAGCAACACTTCGTTCTACGCCATAATAACCGGCCTGGTTCACTAGTATTCTCATTAATGATTCAAACTGATTAAAATTAAATTCTTGCGGCACTAAACCTAAATAACTTTTTGCGGCTTCAAGTTCTTGATCAATATCATGACCAAAAACCTTCACTTCACCCGCCGTTTTATTCACTAACGAAGTGATAACACCAATGGTTGTTGATTTTCCAGCACCGTTTGGTCCTAACAAAGCAAAAAAATCACCTTGCTTGACCGTTAAGTCTATTCCTTTTAAGGCTTGAAAACCGCCCTTATACACTTTTTTCAATCCTGAAATTTCTAACGCATTTTGCATATCAATAACCGTTCAGCCAAGTTAGCGAATTAATCTTCATTTAATGGGGGGAAAAACTAAATTTTCAATGTTCATTGTAAAAATTCCTTTTCTGATAGGTGGAAAATACTCACACTTTTTACGGTGAAAAGCATTGCCATGAAATTGTATACAATTTAAAGTAGTGGCATTCAGAAAAAGGAAGAATGTATGCAACGCACAACTTTAAAACAGTGGTTTGTCGGAGCAGCGCTGATAACAACTATTGCCGCTTGTCAAAACACCAATAAAAACAACGAACAAACTGACAACAAAAATAATCCTACCATTAACGCTAACGCTTTAACGTTAAAACGCATTTATCAAGATTATGAATTTAGTTCTGACAGAATTGGCAGAATTCGCTGGTTAGCTGACGGCAGTGGTTATACTGCTATTGAGAAGTCAGCGACAACAAAACCTGATGAAAAGGGTGAAGAACAAAGTATAGGCAAAGACATTGTTGTTTATGATCCTGTAACGCTAGCGCGTAAAGTATTAGTAAGCGCAGAGCAACTAACGCCTGAAGATGCAGAAAAGCCATTATCTATTGATAATTACACTTGGTCTGATGATCGTAAACAATTATTAATTTATACCAACAGTAAAAAAGTGTGGCGTTCAAACAGTCGTGGTGATTACTGGTTATTAAATTTAACCAACCATTCATTAAAGCAATTAGGTGGTGAAAACGTTAAAGACAGTTCATTAATGTTTGCTAAATTTTCTCCTGATGCTTCAAAAGTTGCTTATGTTGTTGATAATAATATTTACCTTGAAAATTTAACTTCAACTAAAATAACTCAACTTACTAACGATGCAAAAAATGGCATTATTAATGGTTTGTTCGACTGGGTATACGAGGAAGAATTTGGTATTCGCGACGGATTTCGTTGGAGCCCTGATGGAAAGAAAATTGCTTATTGGCAATTAGATACCAGTGGCAGCAAAGACTTCCACATGATTAATAATACTGATGAACTTTATCCAACCATCGTTTCATTTCCTTATCCTAAAGTAGGCGAAACGAATGCTTTAGCCAAAATAGGTATACTCGATTTATCCAACCAAAAAACAACGTGGGCAAATCTTCCAAACAATTCTCGTGAAATGTATATTCCTCGCATGAATTGGTCAGGAAACAGTAAAGAGATTTTGGTTCAGCATTTAAATCGTAAGCAAGATAAAAATGCGCTTTACCTAACAAATGCGGCAACAGGTAAAGTAAACAAAATTTACACCGAAGAAGATGAGCATTTTCTTGATGGTATTACTGACGCGAAATGGATAAACGAAGGAAAAAACTTTCTTTGGACTAGTGAAACATCAGGCTGGAGACATTTTTACAGTATTTCACGTGACGGAAAAACCAAGCTTGATTTAACGCCGGGTGAATTTGATACCGTTAATATTGAGGCAGTCGACGAGAAAAATGGCTGGTTATATTACATCGCATCGCCTAAAGATATTGGTCAACGCTACTTATTTAGAAGTAAATTAGACGCGAGCATTGTGAACCAACAAATTACCCCTGAGTCATTTTCTGGAAATAACAGTTATCAAATGTCTGATGATGGCCAATGGGCGATACATTCACATTCATCTTTTATACAACCTACACAAAAACGTTTAGTTAAACTTGAAGGCCATCAAGAAAAACACATGATGATGGATAACAAGAAGCTTATTGATAAATTAGCGACTTTAACTCAACCTCAACATGAGTTCTTTGAAGTACAAGCGCAAGATGGATTAACCCTTGATGGTTATATTATGCGCCCTGCAAACTTTGATGCCAGTAAAAAATACCCAATCATATTTTATGTTTATGGCGAAGCTTGGGGACAAACGGTTCAAGACAGATGGCGCGGTAGCTCATATTTATGGGATCAAATGTTAACTGAACAAGGTTATATCGTTGCTTCTATTGATAATCGTGGTACACGCGCTCCAAAAGGCAGAGAATGGCGCAAACAAGTGTATGGAGCAGTAGGGGTATTATCTTCACGTGATCAGTCAGATGCATTAAAAGCGATGGCAGAACGTTGGAACTATATTGATACTGATCGAGTAGGTATTTGGGGACATTCAGGTGGTGGTTCAATGACATTAAATATGATGTTCCGCTACCCTGAGCAATATCATGTTGGTATTTCATTAGCTCCAGTGCCTGATCAACGTTTATACGATACTATTTATCAAGAACGTTACTCAGGTATTCTCGCCGATAATGAAGAGGGCTATAAACAAGGTTCACCAATCACTCATGCAAAAAACCTGAAAGGTAATTTATTATTAGTTCACGGCACGGGTGATGATAATGTGCATTACCAAGGTTCTGAGCGTTTAATTAATGAATTAGTCAAACATAATAAGCAGTTTCAATTTATGTCTTACCCTAATCGTAGTCACGGTTTATGGGAAGGTGAAGGCACAACACTTCACTTGCAAAACATGAAAACTGAATACTTTGATCGCTATTTAATGAATAAACAGATCAATAAATAAATATTTAAAATTTCAACCACATAAAAACCTGCTTAATGCAGGTTTTTTTCACTTATTTATTAGTCAAATAGACTCAGTATTGGTTAATTTAATGGTTAAAAATAACGAAAAAAGAGGTAACCACCTGAATTTATTAAAGTAAGCTAAATGGTTTTGTTCTTGCTTAGTAATACCTAGTGTAATAAATTTCAAAGCAGAAAGAGGTAAATGATGAGAGAGATAAATTCTACCGGAAGAAAAAATTGGCAAAATACCAGTGTATGGATGCGTGGACTTTTTATGATTTTATTTGGCTTTGTCGGTGGATTTGCTAGGTTTATGGTCACCTTAATTGCAGTATTTCAATTTTTCTCATTATTACTGACTAGAAAACCAAACTCAGGATTAAAGCTTTTTGGCCAAAGCCTGAACAATTATATTTATCAAATCAATGAATTCTTAACAGCAAATTCTGATACATACCCGTTCCCTTTAAGCGGGTGGCCAGACGATAAATCAGAATATAAATACTCATCAAGAAGTTAAATAGATATAAAACAAAAAAAGCTCACTATTCAGTGAGCTTTTCAATATAAATCATTATCTGTTTACGCAGAAAAAACTTTCAGAACAAGGCATTGTAATCGAAGCATAGTGTTCCTTATGCGAGTGCAACAATAACGAAGTTATCAAAGTTTTTAGCCAGTAAATATTTTATTTACTGGCGCGAGAAACATAATCGCCAGTTCTCGTATCTACTTTTACTACTTCGCCAATTTGCACAAACAAAGGAACACGAATAACGGCACCTGTTGCTAAAGTTGCAGGTTTTCCGCCTGTTCCAGCAGTATCACCTTTCAAACCAGGATCAGTTTCAGTGATTTCAATTTCAACAAAGTTTGGTGGTTCAACTGAAATAGGGTTACCGTTCCAGAAAGTGATCGTACAAAGATCGCCTTCTACTAACCATTTTTCATTATCACCAATCGCTTTTTCATCAGCAGCCACTTGCTCAAATGTCTCATTATTCATAAAATGCCAGAATTCGCCATCGGCATATAAATAACCCAGTTCAGAATCCATTACATCTGCGCCTTCACATGAATCGCCAGATTTAAACGTTTTTTCAAGTACTTTACCTGAAATAAGTTTACGGATTTTTACACGGTTAAACGCTTGACCTTTACCCGGTTTTACAATTTCGTTATCTAAAATGTTACATGGTTCGCCATCGATCATAAGTTTAAGACCGTTTTTGAACTGATTCGTACTGTAGTTCGCCATAAGAGTGTTCTCTTTTTATTAACGCAGAGAGTTAAATGTTGGAAATAGAAATGCCGCAAATAATACCTCAAATCCACGATAATTTGCACACTTCTTGGCAAAAAGAATTAGCAAATGTTATTACAGATCCCAAAAAACTCCTTGAAGCTGTTAATATTTGCCCTGAAAAATACCAAGCGCACTTCAATGCACGACAATTATTTCCCGTTAGAGTCCCTCGTCCATTTATCAAAAGAATGAAAAAAGGTGATATTAACGATCCGCTATTAAAACAAGTGATGCCTTTATCGCATGAGTTTATTAATACAGACGGCTTTTCAACTGACCCTCTAGAAGAGCATGACTCCGTTGCTGAAGGCTTATTACATAAATATAAACACCGTGTGTTAATGATAGTAAAAGCGGGTTGTGCCATTAATTGTCGTTACTGTTTTCGACGTCATTTCCCTTACCAAGATAACAGCCCAAATAAACAGCGTTGGCAAGAAGCGTTAAACTATATCGAACAGCATGATGAAATTAATGAAGTCATTTTTAGTGGTGGTGACCCTTTAATGGCAAGTGATGAACATTTATCTTGGTTAATCGAGCAGCTTGAAAACATCCCTCATATAACACGTTTACGTATTCATACGCGTATGGCAATAGTGATACCGCAACGCATTACTTCTGATTTGGTCAACTTACTCACGAAAACACGTTTAAATCCAACCTTTGTTTTTCACATTAATCATGCAAATGAAATTGATCAACAAGTAAAAAATGCTATTGAACCATTGCGTGCAGCGCGTATTCCTTTACTTAATCAAAGCGTTTTACTTAAAACGGTAAACGATAATGCAGAAGATTTATGCCAACTAAGCGAAGCGTTATTTGATCATGGTATTACACCTTACTACCTGCACTTATTTGATAAAGTTCAAGGTGTTGCACATTTTGACATCGATGAAAAACGGGCAAAAACAATCATCAAAGAAATGATGGCGATATTGCCGGGCTTCTTAATGCCGAAAGTTGTCAGAGAAATTGCCGGAGAAGCTAACAAAACGCCTTTCAATTTGGCATAATGGATCAATTAGGAACGTGATTAAAAATTTAAGGTAAGTTCGAGAAATTATGAGTGCTACAGTCAATCAACAATTGGTAGAAAATATCTCTATCATATTAAAACAATCACTTTCAGCAGATGCGACGTTAAGTGATTTACGAGAGAAAAAACAAGCCAGTTTTGAAGCTATTTTTACCAAAGATGCCGGGTTTACTTGTTCAGCAAATACTTTTCAACCTTATGTTGAAGAAGTAGCAAACGATTTAGTTTTTTGGCAAAAAACGTCAGATCAAGCAACGTTAATTTCTATAGTGAAAAAAATTGAACAACTTTTTACCGTATTAGGAAACTTCGAACAAAGTTATAGCGGTTAATAATCGAGTAGCTAAATCTAAAAAACTTCTTGAAATTCAATAAACAAAAAGCCGAAACACTTGTTTCGGCTTTTAGATATTAATATTAGTATTAAAGCGAAAATGTTTTACTAAACCATTCATCTAACATTCTTTTTTCATACCCTAAGCTATCTTGATTATAACGAAGATTAGCGCCCATCATAAAACTCATATCTTTTAAATTAACATCACCTGAAGATACTACCTGTTTATTACTATCAACAACTT
>JAQWHO010000113.1 GCA_029249355.1 Thalassotalea sp. | reverse complement strand
GAAACTACCGTTCGTGTTGATACACAACGATTAGACCAAATCATGAATATGGTTGGCGAGTTAGTACTGGTGAGAAATCGCTTAACTAGTTTAGGAATGACCAAAGAAGATGAAGATCTAACAAAAGCAGTTTCTAATTTGGATGCTGTTACTACAGACCTGCAAGGGGCTGTAATGAAAACTCGTATGCAACCTATTAAGAAAGTATTTGGTCGCTTTCCTCGGGTTGTTCGTGACTTAGCAAGAAGTTTAAACAAAGAAATAAAATTAATTCTTGAAGGTGAAGAAACAGATTTAGATAAAAATTTAGTTGAAGCATTAGCTGATCCTCTTGTGCATTTAGTACGAAACTCTGTTGATCATGGCATTGAAGAACCTGATAAAAGGGAAGCTACGGGTAAACCTCGTGAGGGCACCGTTGTATTATCTGCATCTCAAGAAGGTGATCATATCTTATTAACTATCAGAGATGATGGTGCAGGTATGAATGCTGAAAAGTTAAAAGAAATAGCTATTGAAAGAGGCGTATTAGATGCTGATGCAGCGAATCGAATGTCAGATTCAGATGCGTTTAATTTAATCTTTGCTCCAGGATTTTCAACTAAAACTGAAATTTCAGAAGTTTCTGGTCGTGGCGTTGGAATGGATGTGGTTAAAACAAAAATCACTCAATTAAACGGCACGGTAAATATAGATTCAGAAATGGGCGTAGGCACAGTTCTTGAAATAAAAGTACCATTAACATTAGCTATTTTACCTACCTTGATGGTTATTGTTGGCGAGCAAACTTTTGCATTACCGCTGGCAGGCGTTAATGAAATATTTCATTTAGATTTAACTAATACGAACTTAGTGGATGGCCAACTAACAATTATTGTCAGAGAAAAAGCAATTCCATTATTTTACTTAGATCAATGGTTAGTTAAAGGTTGTGGTGAGAAACCTAAAGATAAAGGTCATGTTGTTATTGTTCAGTTAGGCGCTCAACAAATAGGATTTGTTGTTGATAGTTTAATTGGTCAAGAAGAGGTTGTAATTAAACCTTTAGACAGACTTTTACATGGTACACCTGGTATGGCCGGGGCGACAATTACAAGTGATGGTGGAATTGCGCTTATTATTGATGTTCCTAGTATGCTGAAGTATTACGCAAAAAAATCCATCGTTAATAAAAAGTTGCGTTCATAATTGCTAACTAAGCAAGTTTAAAGAGATTATAAATGGCCTATAAGGTTTTGGTTGTTGACGACTCAAGTTTTTTTCGCCGTAGAGTAAGTGATATCCTTAATAGTGATAGAAACTTAACGGTCATTGATGTTGCCGTGAATGGCATTGAAGCGGTGAAAAAAACAAAAGAATTAAAACCTGATGTCATTACAATGGATATTGAAATGCCGCTGCTTAATGGTATTGAAGCTGTTAAGCAGATTATGGCGAATTCACCCACTTCCATATTAATGTTTTCCTCTTTGACACATCAAGGTGCAAAAGCAACACTTGAAGCATTAGATGCCGGTGCTTTAGATTTTCTACCTAAAAAGTTTAACGAAATAGCGAAAACTTCTGGCGATGCTGGCAGCGTATTAAAACAAAGAGTACTCGAACTCGCTAATAAGAAAGGGGGTAGAGGAATTCGTCCTACTATCAAAAAAGATATTCCCCCTTTAGGCAGTATACGAAGTAAAAACCAAGTTACAGACAATGCAACGAGTGAAGTTCGAAAGCCATTACAAAGAGCGACATCTCTAAATAAAGCCTCAGGAAAGTCATATAAATTATTGGCAATAGGCACTTCAACTGGGGGACCTGTCGCTTTACAAAAAATATTAACACAACTACCAAGTGACTTCCCTTTACCTATATTAATGGTTCAACATATGCCTGCTGCTTTTACTAAGGCGTTTGCTAGTCGGCTTAATTCATTATGCAAAATATCTGTTAAAGAAGCAGAAGATGGGGATGTGCTTAAAGCTGGTTGTGCTTATTTAGCTCCCGGTGGTAAGCAGATGGTACTAGAAGGAAAAGTAAACAATGCTAGAATTAAAATTTTAGAAGATGATTCAGCACGAATTGCGTTTAAGCCAAGTGTTGATATAACTTTTGGTTCTACAGCAAAAATATTTTCTGATAATGTTTTAGCTATAATACTTACAGGCATGGGATCTGATGGGCGTGATGGCTCAAGAATGTTAAAAAATAATGGATCTGTAATATGGTCTCAGGATGAGGAATCATGTGTCGTATATGGTATGCCACAAGCGGTAGCAAACGCTGGGATATCATCACTTGAATTACCTTTACTTGAATTTTCTAAAGCTATTTTAAAAGAGATTCAGCACAACTCACTTTAATCTTTTGATTAATTTAATAACTTTATAGGTGAACTTTTGGTTGTTTGGACAATAGCAAATCAAAAAGGTGGTGTAGGTAAAACTACTTCAACTATCTCGTTAGGTGGTTTGTTAGCCGAACGTGGAAAAAGGGTATTATTAGTTGATACCGATCCGCATGCTTCTCTCAGTTATTATTTCGGGATTGAATCAGAAGACCTTGAACTCAGTGTTTATGACTTATTTGTTCAGATTCCGACCAAAGAACAAATCATGCAAACACTTTGTCCTACAGCATATAAAAATATTGATATATTACCTGCCACAATGGGCTTAGCTACCTTAGATCGTTCCTTAGGTACTAAAGGTGGTATGGGACTTGTCCTTAAAAAAGCCGTTCAAAAGCTTTCAGATGAATATGATTATGTTTTAATGGATTGCCCTCCTGTATTAGGAGTGCTGATGGTGAATGCACTTGTTGCATCAGATAGGATTATCGTTCCGGTTCAAACTGAATTTTTAGCGTTGAAAGGTTTAGACCGAATGATGAAAACTATGGAAATAATGCAAGGCGAACAACAAAAACCTTTTATTTATACCATAATACCTACCATGTTTGATAAAAGAACAAAGGCTTCTCTTCTTGCCTATAAGAAACTACAAGATCTTTATGGCAAGGATGTTTGGAATGGTGTTATACCTGTTGATACTAATTTTAGGAACGCTAGTAATATCCAAAGGGTACCGTCAGATTATTCACCTTCAAGTCGTGGCGTTTTAGCGTATAAAAACCTGCTAGATTATTTAATTAAACTTCAAAAAAGAAAGAGCTAATTATTCATGAAAAAACCATTAGCTGCTAGTCAAAAATTAATGCAAAACTATTTGTCAGAATTAATGACAGAAGAAGAAGCAAGTCTAAAGCCCGAAACTGAATTGTTTACTCAGTCAGTAGAAAAAGAAAAACTCGATAAATTATTACAGCAAGCAAGTGTCGCAAATAATATAGAAAAATCTAAGCTTGATGCCGTTACTTCAGTAAAATCAGAAAATAAAGTTGTTGAATCGCCTAAACTTAAAATAGAAAGTGAAGTATTACCTGAAATTGAAGTAAAGCCTGAAGTCGAAATTGAAACAGAAACACTGATTCAAACTAAAAAAAGTTTGGCTGAATTTAAAGTTGATCCAGATAAAAATTATCGAAAAGGTAGTTTTCAAGCAATGTTTTTTGATGTTGCCGGGTTAATTGTTGCGGTCCCACTAATTGAATTAGGCGGTATTCATAACGTAGAAAAAACTAATAGTTTAGTTGGTAAGCCTGATTGGTTTAAAGGGGTTATGCTTCACAGAGAAGAAAAAATCAATGTAGTTGATACTGCATTATGGGTAATGCCAGAAAAATGTAACCAAACTTTGAAAGATTCGTTAAACTATCAATATATTATCATGTTAAATAATAGTCATTGGGGATTGATGGCTGAAAATTTAATTGATACGGTAACTTTAGAGCACGAAGATGTTAAGTGGCTAGAGGGCTCACAAAAAAGGCCTTGGCTAGCTGGTCTAGTAAAAGAGCGTATGTGCGCATTGTTAGATGTTGACGCATTAATCCATATGCTTGAAGAAGGCGCAAATATAAACCAGTCAACACATTAATATTTATAGAA
>JAQWHO010000112.1 GCA_029249355.1 Thalassotalea sp. | reverse complement strand
GAAGCAAAACTGGTGGTATGACGGTCGACGTGATGTCATCGCTTCTACTAAAGGTGCGATCAAATATTTACAATATTTACATAAATTTTTTGATGGTGACTGGTTGCTTGCCCTTGCTGCTTATAATTCTGGTGAAGGTCGTGTGAGAAGAGCCGTAAAAAACAATGCTCGACGCAACATGCCCACTGATTTTTGGTCACTTGATTTACCGAAAGAAACAAGAGCTTACGTTCCTAAATTATTAGCTTTAGCCGACTTAGTTAAACGACCAGATGATTTCAACATTAAACTGTTTGAAATTAAAAACCAAAGTGTTATCACCCCAGTAGATATTGGCTCGCAAATAGATTTAGCTAAAGCGGCTGAGTTAGCACAGTTATCACTTGAAGAGCTTCAGCATTTGAACCCTGGTTATAATCGTTGGGCAACGGATCCTCAAGGTCCGCATTACTTAGTATTACCAAATCATAAAGTTGATATTTTTAAAACTGGATTAAGTACCCTTAGCAAAAAAGATCGCTTAGCATGGCAACGTTACCAAATTAAAAATGGTGACAGTTTAGGCAAAATAGCGAAAAAATTTAATACCGACATGGGTGTTATTAAAAAAGTCAATAATATCCGCGGTAATCAAATACGCGCAGGAAAGCATTTATTAATTCCTGTTGCTGCAAAATCTTTAGATGCCTATATTTTATCTCAAGATCAACGCCTAGCAAAAAAACAAAACACTCCTAGGGGAAGTACAAAGTTAATTCATACTGTTAAATCAGGTGATAATTTTTGGGATATTAGCCGCTCATATGGTGTCAACTATCGACAATTAGCCAAGTGGAACGGTATGGCGCCACGCGATACTTTAAAACTTGGACAAAAGCTTGTTATATGGAAGAAAGAAAAAGTCACCAAGAGTACTTTATCTTCAAACCAATTATCGCCAAATGAACAAGCAATAATGCGAAACATTACCTATAAAGTAAGACGCGGTGACTCTTTTGCTCGTATTGCCGATAAATTCAATGTATCAATAAAAGACATTGAACGCTGGAATAGACTGAATAGGAAAAAACATCTTCAACCGGGTCAAATGTTAAAATTATCAATAGATGTGACAAACGCAATTTAACATAACGAGTTTTAAGCCCCTAATACAAATAAAAATAAAAACGGCACTCAATTGAGTGCCGTTTTTTTTAAGTATCAAATTAAAGTGAATGACTTTTTTTGCATCAATTACTTGATGAGTAAACTCGCTAGTTCGTTTAACGAATCAACAATAGCTTTGGGTTGAAACTCATTTAATGCTTTTTGATCATGAACACCATAAGTCACACCAATTCGGTCAACATTGGCATTTTTTGCCATCGACATATCATGAACGGTATCACCAATCATTACGGCTTCACTGTGATGTATATTTAACTCAGCTAAAATTTGTTCGAGCATGTCAGGATGAGGTTTTGACTGACATTCCTTTGCGCAACGAGACGTATGGAAATAATGCTTAGTGTTTGTTTCCTTAAAAACACGTTCTAAACCATCTCGGCCTTTACCCGTTGCCACCGCAAGATATTTATCTTGTGCTAATAAGCCAGTAAACAATTGTTCAGCATGAGTAAATAACGGCGTAGGTGTTTCATCAATTTCAATATAATGATTTTTATAACTTAACCTTAACGCTTCAGCTTGCTCATTATTACTGGAGGGAAATAATAGCTTGGTTGCTTCAGGTAAACTTAATCCAATAATATTTTTCACTTGTTCGGTTGTCGGAATTGGTAACAAGACATCTTTTGCCGCAGAACGCATTGATGAAACAATACGCCCCACTGAGTCCATTACCGTACCGTCCCAATCGAAAATAACTAACTTATAATGATGCATAAATATTATTGTTCTTTTTTAAGCTGTTTTAAGAGTTTTTCTAAAGAAGGTTCAAGTGGCGCTTCAATTTTTAAACGTTGATCCGTTAAAGGGTGAGTAAATTCAATACTCGCGGCATGTAAAAATAAACGTTTTAACCCTTTATCTTTCATATCAAGATCAAAATCTGGGTGTCCATATTTAGCATCGCTGGCAATTGGGTGACCTTTACATTGACAATGCACACGAATTTGATGAGTACGCCCGGTAACAGGAAACGCTCTTACAAGTGTTGCCCCCTGAAAATATTGCATAACTTTGTAACGCGTTTCTGATTCTTTACCATTGATGTTGTCAACAATAACAACACGCTCACCTGATTTTAAATCATTTTTCTTTAATGACTCTGTTACTTTAGTGAGTTTGGCTGACCACCGCCCTTTTACCAAAGCATGGTAAAATTTTTGTACTTTCTTATTCCTTAATTGCTCATGTAGATGTCTAAGTGCAGAACGTTTTTTAGCAACAACTAAACAACCAGAGGTATCACGATCTAGTCGATGAACCAATTCTAACATTCTAGCTTCTGGCCTCAGCGCTCTTAATGCTTCAATTAAACCGAAACTAAGACCACTGCCACCATGAACAGCCATGCCTGAAGGCTTATTAATCACAATAAGCCTGTCATCTTCAAATAATATTTGCTTTTCTAAATTAGCAACAACATTAAGTTGGGTTGACACAGTATTAGTATTTTCTGAAACACGAATAGGTGCTAGACGAAGAATATCTTCATTTACTAATTTATATTCGGGCTTAGTTCGTTTTTTATTTACGCGAATTTCCCCTTTACGCAATAATTTATAGATCATGCTTTTCGGCACACCTTTAAGCGTTTTAAGGAGGAAATTGTCGATTCTTTGGCCAGCATCTTCACTGTCAACAGTGATAAATCTGACTTGGGGTTTATTACTATCAGTCATAGGAGTGAGTTTATCATACTTTTTTATTGTTTCAGCTAAATAAACCAACGATTTAATTGCGTTTTTCATAAAAAAAATGGGATAATACGCAAGTTGCAGTATAATTTGACTTGCAACACAGTAATGGAAGCTTTTAGCGAAACGTAAGAGGCAAATTGCGGCCACATTAATGTGCATTACGACAAAAATGACATATTAACAGAACGGCCAATTGCGAAAATGACTTAAAGATCATGTCAATTAGAACGCATAAACAATTTAGTCCAGCGAGAATAAAGCACTTTTTAAATAAAATTTGATAACTTTTTACATTTTTCAAACGATAACAACACTTAAGTAAAGACTTAAGATGATTATCACTAAATAAAAGTTTATTAAATAAGCACAGCACGCTTGCTGAGCACATAAAGAATACATAAACAGTAAGGTTAAGCCTTATTGTAATAGTTACAATCAGAAATTTTTAACAGCTTATTGCGTAATATGGCGCAATAATGATTGACACCCGAGAGGCTGACAAGTTGCTGTTACCTTAGCGAAAGATTGCTTTGTGCACTAGGCAAATAGTGTGTTGTGACATAATTGAGTCACAAAAACTATGAAACGTATGTTAATTAATGCTACACAATCGGAAGAATTGCGTGTAGCGCTTGTTGATGGTCAACAACTTTATGATCTAGATATCGAAAGTCCAGGTCACGAACAAAAAAAAGCCAATATCTATAAAGCCAAAATCACACGTATAGAGCCTTCTTTAGAAGCTGCGTTTGTTGATTATGGTGCTGAGCGTCACGGTTTCTTACCAATGAAAGAAATCGCTCGAGAATACTTCCCTAAAGGTTATACATTCCAAGGTCGTCCTAACATCAAAGATGTTTTAAAAGAAGGCCAAGAAGTTATCGTACAAATTGATAAGGAAGAACGTGGCCAAAAAGGCGCCGCGTTAACTACTTTTATCAGTTTAGCCGGTAGTTATTTAGTCCTTATGCCAAATAACCCGCGTGCAGGCGGTATTTCCCGTCGCATCGAAGGTGATGAACGCACAGACTTAAAAACCTCTTTAAATAAGTTATCACTACCGAAAGGCATGGGCTTAATCGTTCGTACCGCTGGTGTAGGTAAAGATTATGATGAATTAGAATGGGATTTAAATCTTTTATTAGATTATTGGCAGCGTATTGAAACCGCTTCACAGAGTCGCCCTGCTCCATTTTTAATCCACCAAGAAAGTAATGTAATTGTCCGTGCAATTCGCGATTATTTACGTCGCGACATTGGCGAAGTATTAATTGATCGTCCTAAAACGTTTGAAAGTGTTAAAGAACGTATTGGCGTTATGCGCCCTGACTTTTTAAGTAAAGTTAAATTATACGATAACGATGTACCACTATTTACACATTACCAAATAGAAACTCAAATAGAATCGGCCTTCCAACGTGAAGTGCGTTTACCTTCAGGTGGTTCAATCGTGATTGATCCAACGGAAGCAATGACCTCTATTGATATCAACTCTGCCCGTGCAACTAAAGGTAGTGATATTGAAGAAACTGCTTTTAATACCAATTTAGAAGCCGCTGATGAAATTGCTCGTCAATTACGTTTGCGTGATTTAGGTGGTTTAGTGGTAATCGATTATATCGATATGACACCTGTACGCCATCAACGTGAAGTTGAAAACCGTATGCGTGATGCTGTAAAACCAGATCGTGCTCGCATTCAATTAGGTCGCATTTCTCGCTTTGGTCTTTTAGAAATGTCACGTCAACGTCTTCGCCCTTCTATTGGTGAAACAAGCCAAGGTGTTTGTCCTCGTTGTAACGGTACAGGTCATGTTCGTGGTGTTGAATCTTTAGCGCTTTCTATCCTTCGTTTAATGGAAGAAGAAGCAATAAAAGACAATACTCAACAAGTACAAGCTCAAGTTCCCGTTCCCGTAGCTACATATTTGTTAAATGAAAAACGTCGTTCAGTTTTTCATGTTGAAAAACATCATGGTGTTAGAGTATTAATTATTCCAAACCCCAATATGGATACTCCTCAATACGAAGTGATCCGTGTTCGTAAAGATGAATCGATTGAAGAAGCAAGTTATCTTGTTAAAGTACAAAAATCGACGCCTGAAGAAGCGGTAATGCCAAAGTTTGACCATACAGCGGTTAAGAAGGATGAACCTTTATTGCAAGGCATGTCTGCTCCTAATCAAGCACCTGCTGCACCAAAAACACCAGAAAAGAAAGAAGTAGTTAAATCTGAAAGCTTATTCTCTGGTATTTCTAAATGGTTAAAAGCGTTATTTACGGTAGAAGTTAAAGAAGAAAAACCTAAGACGAATAAACCAAGTACAAACAAAGGTCGTAATCAAGAACGTCGTCCACAACGTAATCGTAATACCCAACGTCGTAATCCTAGACATGACAATAAAAACGATAAGCGTAACGATAACCGTGTTGCAAAAGACAATCAAGAGTCAAATGAAGTACAAAGCAAGCCGAATCGTAAGCCACAGCCTGCTCGTAATCAAAAGCCTCAAGAGGAAAAGGTTGCAGAACGTCGTCAACGTAGAAATAACCGTAAAAAAGTGCGTGTAACAGACGAGAAAGCTAACGTTAAAGAAACTGAGAAACCATTACAACAAGTAGAGGCCTCAGTTCAAGACTCTTCGGTAAAAGCTGTTGAGAAAACAGAAGCTCCTGCAGTATCTGCAAATGATGAAAAAGGTTCTCGTGATGAACAACGCCCTAGAAATAGACGTTCACCTCGTCACTTACGTTCACATGGTCAACGTCGTCGTCAAAATAATGATGTTAAAGAAGCCACTGAACTTAGCGCTATAGAAAGTACTGTAGATCCTATTGAGGCTCGTTACCCAGAAAATGATGCAACTCAAGCACCAACTGTAGCAACGACATCTACTACTGAAGTACAGCAAGACTTACCTTTTGAAGCACAAAATGCTTTAACGGAAAGTAAGCCTGAACAAGAAGCTGCACCTGCAGTTGTAGAAAAAGAAGTAAAAGAAACCGTTAAAACTACTTCAGAGAATACTCAAGGAGATATGTTAACTGAACAAGTTTCAGCTCCAACAACAGAAAAAGTTGTTGAAGCCGTTCA
>JAQWHO010000111.1 GCA_029249355.1 Thalassotalea sp. | reverse complement strand
GAGGGTGAACATTCAATTAATTTTGAGATTATTGGTAAAGTAAGCTCTCCTTACAAAGAAAAATTCGCTATTCCCAGACAACCCGGATTAGTTACCGCTGCAACAGGTAAAATTACATTAATTAACCAAGCAAACAACCTTGAATTAGTGAGAGGATTAGAGCAATTTAGTCATATTTGGGTATTATTTATTTTTCATGCCACTCAACAACAAGGCTGGAAGCCATTAGTGCGCCCTCCTCGCTTAGGCGGTAATAAAAAATTAGGCGTGCTATCTACCCGTTCAACATTTCGTCCAAATCCCATTGGCATGTCGGTTGTAAAACTCGACAAAGTAACGCTTAATAATAAACAGGTAGAAATACATGTCTCTGGTTTAGATTTACTGGATCAAACACCTATTATTGATATTAAACCTTATATTCCCTATTCAGATGCTATTTCTAACGCTGATGCAGGTTTTGCTCAAGAGCAACCTATTGATAGCTTAGACGTGTCCTTTACGGCTCAAGCAAACGATGCATGTCAAAGTGTTGTAGCTGAACACCCTAACTTTAA
Organism: Thalassotalea sp.; assembly: GCA_029249355.1. Classification (GTDB taxonomy): domain Bacteria; phylum Pseudomonadota; class Gammaproteobacteria; order Enterobacterales; family Alteromonadaceae; genus Thalassotalea_H. The sequence goes on along the minus strand of JAQWHO010000111.1, from coordinate 1,693 downwards.
GTGCTTAATAGAACAAATACTTGCGCAAGATCCAAGACCTGCTTATAAACAAAAACAGCCTCAGAGCATGGCTAAAGATAGTAAAGTAGACACCTTATTATTTGATGACAAAATTTATGGTATTCGCCTTTATCAATTTAATATAAAGTGGCGTCTGATCTCCGCGAGTAAAGTTGAAGTATTCGACATACACTAAATTTTTTATTCAGGTTTAAACATGACTATTCGCCCTCTTTTCGAACTGCCACTTTTAGCTGCTATTTGGGGAGCTTCTTTTCTTTTTATGAAAATTGGCGGCCCTGAGTTTGGTCCTGTTTTATTTATGGCAATGAGAACCCTAATTGCCAGTTTATTATTAATTGCGATTCTGCTCTTAAAAAAACAATTTTTCCTATTAAAGAATAATAAAAAAGACATTTTTATTGTCGGCTTAATGAATACGGCGATCCCTTTTGTGTTATTTGGTTGGGCAACGTTAACCTTAAGCGCAGGAAGTACATCAGTTCTGAATGCTACTACGCCAATGTTTGGTGCGATTGTTGCTGTAATATGGCTTAAAGATAGATTAAATACAGGCTCAGTGTTAGGTTTGGTTATTGGGTTTATCGGCGTATATTTTTTAATGTTTGATAAATTGAATATGCCTGATTCAGAGGTAATACTGCCAATGTTTGCAGTCATGCTGGCTTCATTGTTTTACGGAATCTCCGCTAATTATACAAAAAAACATTTATCTAATATCAAACCGTTAGTGTTAGCTGCCGGCAGTCAAATATCAGCAACCTTAGTATTATTGCCCATAAGTTTACTGTTTTTACCAGATTCAATCCCTAGTATTGAAGCAATAAATTCAGTCATTGTTTTGGGCATAGTTTGTACTGGCTTTGCGTATATTATTTTCTTTCGACTCATTTCAGCTTTAGGACCAACCAAAGCAATTTCTGTCACCTATTTGATCCCAGCATTTGGTTTATTTTGGGGCGCAACATTTTTAGATGAAAAAATTACTGCAACCATGTTATTTGGCTGTAGCTTGATCTTATTTGGCGTTGCATTAACAACAGGCTTAATATCATTTAGAAAGAAGACTGGCTTATTGAACAATTAAAAAAATGAATCCGTTTGATAGTTATTTGCATAGCTATTTGAAATCTGATGTGTTTTTGATTTTTTATTAATGATGAATATTTCGACAGGTAAAACAATAAACTTACCTGTCTAAATATAAACAAGTCTAACTTTATTTAGACTTTATGATTGTTCCAGATTTCATCACAAAATCCACATCAAGTAATTCTTCAATATTCGCTAAAGGGCTAGCATCTGTGGCAATAATATCGGCCATTTTACCGACTTCTAACGTTCCTAGGGTATCGCTTCTATCAATTAAATCAGCCGCATTTACGGTTGCCGATTTAATGACATCAGCTGCAGACATGCCTGCTTTATGCATTAATACAGCTTCTTGAGCATTAATACCATGTTTAGAAACGCCACTGTCGGTACCAAACGCAATTTTAACACCCGCTTTATGAGCTTTAGCAAAATTGCCTTTCATATCAGTGCCCACTTTAATGGCTTTTACTTTTTGCGATTCTGATAATACATTAGTATTTTTTGCCATCTGTAAAACGGTTTCACCAGCAAGTAGCGTAGGCACTAAATAAGCCCCCGTTTTTTTGAATAATTTATA
>JAQWHO010000110.1 GCA_029249355.1 Thalassotalea sp. | reverse complement strand
GGAAAAAATATCACCCATGCATTTGAAAGAGGTTTGAAAGTTGCTGTAGGAGGTTCCAGAGGAGAAGGCCCTGGTGAAATCGTAATTAAGAAGAGTTACTTTGATGAGCATTTAAAAGAACATTTTGAGAACTCTAGAAATATTCAAGCAGCAATTATTGCTGAAAAAAAAATTGATAAAAGAATTCAAAAAGCCATAGAAGATGGTGCTTGTGTATTTTACCCATTTTCTTTACTCAAGAATTGGTCTGGTAATTACAAAGAGCTTTTAGAACAATTTGAGAGTATTGCTGAAGATGTATGGAATTATGTTGATTTTGATATCGATGGGATAATTTTAGAAACAACAGTCGAAAGATTGAAAGATCATTTGGGGTCAACAAGGCATCATCACAGATGGCAAATAGCCTTTAAAGTAAATGATGAAATGGCTGAGGTGGAAGTACTAAGTATCACTCCTCAAACTTCTAGAACAGGTAAAGTTACACCAGTTGCTGAACTTGTTCCAACAAAGCTTAGTGGTGCTTTATTAAGTCGAGCAACGGCTCATCATTTTGGTATGGTTAGAGATAAAGGTATTGGTCCAGGTGCGATAGTTCAGCTTGTGAGAAGTGGCCTCGTAATACCTAAAATTGAAAGAGTTATTAGAAAAGTTATCCCTGTATTTCCGAAGCGTTGTTTGAGCTGTAACTCTGAGCTAGGCTGGGAAGGTGACAATCTAATTTGTTTAAATACAACATCTTGTCCTGCTCAAATAGAGCATACGATGGTGCACTTTTTTAAAACACTTGGCAATATAGACGGTTTTGGACCGAAGGTTATAGCTAAACTTCATGAAGGTGGTGTGAAAACCATTTATGAAATATATAAGATGACAAAAGGCGAGTTCTCTACATTTGGATTTGGGCCAAAACAATCAGAAAACCTTGAAGAACAATTATTAATAAGCCGAAATGTTGAAGTTGAAGATTGGCGTTTTTTAGCAGCATTTGGTGTCACACGCATGGGATTAGGGAATTGTGAAAAAATTTTACAGCATCATGATGTGACCGATATTTTCGACTTATCTATTGAAGATATGGTTAGAATCGATGGATTCGCGGAGGTAACAGCTAATGCTATGCATGATGGGCTACAAAGCATTAAAAGTGACTTTTTTAAAATATATGAACTTGGGTTTAATTTAAATAAAACACTTGCAAGAACTAGCCAAATAAAAGATACCTCAATTAGTGGGAAATTAATTGTATTTACTGGAACTATGGAATATGGGTCGCGCAAAGATCTGGAAAAAAAAGCTAAAGAACTTGGAGCCCAAATAGGCAAATCAGTAACAGCTAAAACTTCAATTTTATTTAGAGGGCTCAAAGTTGGAGAAACAAAAATTAGTGCAGCTAAAGAAAAAGGAGTTGATGTAATAACAGAGCAAGATTTTCTGAATCTAATTAGTGAATAAATTTAAGTGAAATTATCAATTTTTTAAAAATAGTACATTTAGAAATTGCTTACTATTTCTTATACTTTTTTAATCTTAATATAATCAGAGGTATAAGTTATGGTTTGTGTTTTTAGTATGTTTTTTAGGGTTAGTCCTGCAAAAACTGATTATTTAGTTGCCGGTGAAAAAGCAGGATCTAAATTGACTAAAGCGCAAGACTTAGGCGTAGCTATTTTAACCGAGCAAGCAATGCTCGAATTACTGAAAGAGCATGGCATCGGTTTATGAGTGAGTTAATCAGTGGAACATTTATTGAACTTGGACAATGGTTTCGCCCATATCAATATAAATGTTCGCTAGCCATTATTGCGACAATATTAGTGATATTTGGTCATGATATAAATAATGTAATTAAGCAACTCATTCGAAAGCAACACTTTGTTATTCGTACACTAATATTTATTGTTGTTTGTGCGATTGGTTATGGTTTGGTAACGGTTTGGCTAACGGAATTTTTATCATTACAGTTAGCAAAAATCCCTAACCTTTATGTTGTGCCACTCGTTGTGATTATTTTTACTGCTTTAGGTTTGTACGCACAAAAGCAACGCCATATTTAAGCCGCTTTCTTAAATCATCGTTAATTAATAACAGTAAAAATAGTAAAAATAGTAAAATAGGTCGGTTAAATCGTCAGAAAAGCGTAGATAAACAGTAGAGTGGGTAAAGGAAGAATAAAACCAAACAATATGGTTTCGCACCATTCAATGGAACGATAAAATTTATACCATTGAACGTTTTGAACTTTCGACGATGGCAGTACTTGAAAGAAAAAAATAAACGACGCCAATACCAAGGTTTGTAATGCTGAGAACAATACCAATATAGCCAACCAAACTAAAGAAGTAGGTGTTGTTTGTGTTACCTGATTTTGTAAGATCATAAACAATACAAACGAAAACACACTCCAAGCCAGTAAATTCCAGCGATATTCTGAAAACGAAATGGCAATATTGTTAAATATATCAGGGCTTAACCAAAACTTCATTTGTTAGGCTTTTCCTTTTAAAAAAATGCTATGATAATTCTAACAGTTTTATCGTCACTTGATTTAAATATAAGTAAACAAATGAAATTAAACATTAAAAAGCTCCTCTCAATATTTGCATTGTCACTTAGTTCTTTTATTGTTCAAGCGAACTACGATGAAAGTATTTTAAAGTCATCAGCTGAAAATAAACCATTGCATGTTCGACCAGGCCAAGCGCTTGCATTGCGAGCAATTGAAGAAGCAAAATATCAAGTGGATGATATAAAAATGCTGGTACTCGACATAGAAGAATTAGCCGACAACCAAGGGCTGAAATATTTAGCGGGCTTGGTAAATAAAGCCGATATCGAACAATACCTTACCCAGCTAAAAATCATATTAGGCGATGAGTTTGAAGGTTATCGTCAACATCAAAGTGCACGTGATCACGGTTCATTTCATGTCACGTTAGTGAACCCTTATGAATATCAAACATTAGCGAAAAAAGATTCGTTAGATAATAAAAAAATACGTGTTCAATTACATGGTTTAGGTCGTGTTAGTCAAGGTGATAATACGACTTATTTTGTTGTTGCAGACTCTCCTGACGGGCAATTTTTAAGACAAAATTTATTACTGAAAGAAAAAGATTTTCACGTAACGCTAGGGTTTAAAACACAAGATGTTTATGGGATTGCCAAAAATAAATCTACATTAATAAAATAACTTGTTAATGGCTATGGCGTGTTGACCTTTCGAGGTTAAATTTTTAACTCTTCGGGTAACGTTTGTTTGTATTTATCGATTCAAAAAACTTCATATCTCTAAATAAACTTCAAAAATTCATGTCTAAAAGTGATTCAAAAAAAGCAATAAATCCAATACAGAACGGTACATATATAAATAAATTTCATCATTTTTCATTTAAATAATTGTGATACTTTTGTGATTACTTTGTGAAAACTAAACAATATTTCCTTTGCATACTATTTGTGAATTCCAAATAAAACTCAAAATATAGCAAAGGAAATATTTATGAAAATTAATACGTTACTAGCAGGGTTCACTTTCGCTGCTACTGC
>JAQWHO010000109.1 GCA_029249355.1 Thalassotalea sp. | reverse complement strand
GTATCCAAATTTATTTTATTCGTTAACTTATTGAATTAACTGATTCCCTTACCTCACTCCTAAAGTACTGAAGTTTAATGGTTTTCCATTAAAGGTAAACGCTGACTTATTGCATGATCTATTGTCATATTTGATTAAATGCTTGGTTTAATAGATAGTCTTATTATAGAGGGATTCTAATTTGAAAATTAATAAAAAGACCTTTACGAACCCATTAAAACCCGACAAAATAACCTTTATAAAATTCCCCAAAACAAAAATACAAGTCATTGATTTTATTAGGGCTGAAACTGTTGGTTTTACCATTCGAAACTGAATTAAAATGCAAGGTAAGTTTATGATATACAAGGAAATAAGTAGTGTTCTTTTTGTCTGTATGGGCAATATATGCCGTTCTCCAAGTGCAGAAGCTGTTTTTAGACATAAAGCGAAAGAGCATGGGCTTGAATTGAATATTGACTCTGCAGGTACTATTGGCTCTCATGCGAGAGAAAAGCCTGATCATCGTGCTCAAAAGGTTGGTCTCGCCCGTGGCTATTCATTTGATAAAATTAAAGCACGAAAAGTCACCGTTGAAGATTTTGAAAAATTCGATCTGATATTAGCGATGGATGAGCACAATGTTAAAGAGTTAAATAAAGTGGCACCACCGCATTTAGCTGGGAAAATTAAACTATTTTTAGACTTTGCGGCTAATCATGAAGAAACCGAAGTACCTGATCCTTATTATGGTGGAGCAAAGGGCTTTCAGTTTGTTTTAGACTTAGTTGAAGATGCCAGTGACGGTTTAATCAAAGAGCTAACTTAACTAATTCAAAAACTAACCTAATAAATTACTTTTGATTTATTAGGTGTTAACTCTCTGTAATACTTACACAAAAGCCAAGCGACATGCTTGGCTTTTTTATTAAATAGAGCATTCAAGCCGTTTTAAACGTGACCTTATTGAATGTTTAACTATTGTATTTAAAGGTAATCAGACTCGCAGTGCTTTTTCACCTCGAGCAATACCAACACAGCCAGAGCGAACTGATTCAATAATTTCTGTTTCATGGGCAAGTGTTTTCAAAAAAGCATTCAATTTATCGGCATCGCCCGTTAACTGAATCGTGTAAACCTGTTTGCCAATATCGATAATAGACCCTCTAAAAATATCGGTAATACGCTTAACTTCAGTACGAGACTTATCATTCATTGCCAATACTTTGATTAACAGTAGTTCTCGTTCAACATGGCTACGCTCTGTTAAGTCAGTAATTTTTATAACATCAATTAACTTATTCACTTGTTTAACAATTTGCTCAAGCACTTTATCATCACCTTTAGTTGCAATAGTGATACGCGATAAACTTTCGTCTTCTGTTGGTGCTACGGTTAAACTTTCAATATTAAATGCGCGTTGAGAAAATAAACCGACAATACGTGACAACGAACCGGGTTCGTTTTCTAACAAAATAGCTAATATACGACGCATTATGCTTTTACTCCTTTTTTAATCCACATATCATCAACGGCACCATGTTTAATTTGCATAGGATAAACATGTTCTTTTTCATCAACACAAATATCAACAAAAACTAAACGATTTTTAATTTCAAAAGCCTCAGTTAATTTACTGTCTAATTCATCTAATCTGTCAATTTTAATACCCACATGACCATAAGCTTCGGCAAGCTTCACAAAATCTGGAATTGACTCCATATAAGAAGAAGAATGGCGACCGCCGTAAATCATATCTTGCCATTGTCGAACCATACCTAAAGAGCGATTATTTAAGGTAACTATGACGACGGGTAAGTTGTATTGTAAACACGTTGATAATTCTTGAATGTTCATTTGAATTGAGCCATCGCCAGTGATACAAATTACATGGCTATCAGGAAAGGCTAATTTCACGCCCATGGCGGCTGGTAATCCAAAGCCCATGGTGCCTAATCCGCCTGAGTTTATCCATTGGCGAGGTTTGGCAAATGGGTAGTATTGCGCAGCAAACATTTGATGCTGACCAACATCAGAACAAACATAGGCTTCACCTTTAGTGATTTTATACATGGCTTCAACAACACGTTGCGGTTTTATTTTACTGTCATCTTGTTGGTAACTCACACTGTCAACTGCACGCCATTCATTAATCTCTTGCCACCATTGTTCAAGCGCTGTTTTATCAGGAGAAAATTGAGTCTCAGTTAATTCATCAAGAATTTGTTGCAGAACAATATCGACTAAACCAACCACAGGAATATGGGCATTTATGGTTTTAGAAATAGAAGTGGGATCAATATCAACATGGACAATCGTGGCATTTGGACAGAATTTTTTAACATTGTTTGTTACGCGGTCATCAAAACGAGCGCCTAATGCTAAAATAACATCGGCATTAGCCATTGCTTTATTCGCTTCTAAACTACCGTGCATGCCGAGCATACCAATAAAGTTTTTATGCGTGCCTGATAAACCACCTAAACCCATTAATGTATTAGTACAAGGCGCATTTAACGTTTCTACCAGTTGAGTTAATAACTCAGAGGCATTCGCTAAAACAATTCCGCCGCCAGAATAAATCACTAATTTTTTGGCTTTAGTGATGGCTTGTACCGCTTTTTTGATCTGCTTCGGATGGCCTTTTTTGGTCGGGTTATACGATCGCATTTTTACATTTGTTTCAATGTGGAATTTAGCTTTATTCTCAGGTATAAGAATATCTTTAGGCAATTCGACTACCACAGGCCCAGGTCGCCCTGATTTAGCAATATAAAATGCTTTAGCGATAATATTAGGAATGTCTTCAACTCTTCTACAGTTAAAGCTGTGTTTAACTATAGGTCTTGAACAACCTACAATATCGGTTTCTTGGAAAGCGTCATCGCCAATTAAACTGGTAGCAACTTGTCCTGCTAAAACCACCATGGGGATAGAGTCCATGTAAGCGGTAGCAATGCCTGTAACACAGTTTGTTGCTCCAGGACCAGAAGTTGCTAATACAACACCAACTTCGCCAGTTGCTCTTGAATAGCCATCAGCCATATGAGTAGCTGCTTGTTCATGACGCACGAGAATGTGCTCAAAATCATTTTGTTGAAAAATTGCGTCATATATATCTAATACGCTACCACCGGGATAACCAAATATATATTTAACATCTAGCGCTGAAAGGGCTTTAACAACCATTTCCGCACCTGTAAATAATGGTGTGCTCATAACTATTACCTTTATTTTAAACCTATTAATAAATAGGTTTCCTTAGTTAAAATCTTAAGTTTCAAATTCTTGTTTAAAATATTTACTTATAAAAAAACCCCCGGTCTTATGCAGAACGGGGGTTTTATAAAATTGTTGTTATTTGATTCTTTTATGCACAACAAACCCCACGTATTGGTGTTAACACCACTACGACTATGAGGACCACGTTGAGTACATTTGTATAATTCATTATTTTACTTTCTTATCAATTTGAATTTTTTATTTATTATTTTTTGAATATCAGAACCAAATATTTATAGCTCTATTTTTAAGGATAAAGGGTTTAACTGTCAACCAATTATTACATTTACCGCAAAAATAGTTATATTTTATTTAGTTGAAAAAAATCATCTGATTATATAGGTGTAATAAGCGAGTTTTGTGAAAAGCGAACGGGGTATTTTTCTGTATATATTATGACTACATTGACTCTAAAAAATAAAAGGGATTATCATACCGACCAATCAAAAAATAATTTTATGAATTTTAAAAAAAATGTTCTACACTTAATAACATGGCCAATAAAATTTAATCTAATCAATGTCTAAGTTCATATTTAAGGAAGAGTCGACTGACGACTTTATTGCCCCTAAAAAACAAAATAGCAACAAAGTTTGGCGTATTCTCGTTGTTGATGATGATGAGTCTGTGCACCAAATTACCCGCCTAGTGTTAGCTGACGCTATTATCGAAAGCAGACGTTTAGATATCGTTTCTGCTTATTCTTCTATTGAAGCTAAAGAAATCCTTAAAGATAATACGAGTTTTTGCATGGCATTTGTTGATGTTGTGATGGAAACAGATCATGCGGGTTTAGAATTAGTTGAATGGATACGAAAAGAGCAACATAACCAAGCTATTCGTTTAGTGTTGAGAACAGGACAGGCGGGAAGTGCACCAGAAGCTAAAGTGATCAAAGAATTCGATATTAATGACTATAAAGAAAAAACGGATTTCACTTCTGGAAAAATGACAACGACTGTTTATGCGAGTATTCGCGCTTATCGCGATATTATGACCATACAACGTAGTTTGGACGCTTTTAAGCAATTAATAAAATCAACGCATGACTTATTAAAGATCAGCCAATTTCGCCCGTTCGGCTCAGCCGCGTTAAATCATCTTTTAACCTTGATGGATGTCGATAGCTCAGCGTTATATATAGCGCGAAGCCAACGAGACTTTGATGAAGAAAGCATTAACTTAATTATTGCTTGCACTGGAAAATATGTTTGTGAATCAGACAGTTTAGATAGCTCTGAAATAAATAATGAAGTGAAAGCATTAATTAAAAAAGCCTTTGATGAAAAATGTCATTGCACTAGTAGTGAATATTTTGTGGGTTATTACGAAACATCACCTGATGCTTCATCGGTATTATATATTGAGTTTGAAGATGATGCTGAACATTTTAGATCAAGTTTGGCTGAACTTTTTGCAACAAATGTCGCGCTTATTTTGGAAAGTTTAACCAAGCAACATGAAATAGAGCGAGCTCAGAAAGAACTGCTCTACATTGTGGGAGAAGCGGTAGAGTCAAGAAGTCAAGAAACAGGTTTACATGTTCAACGGGTGTCACATATTTGTGAATTAATTGCCAAAAAATTGAATTTAGATGAAAAATTTGTCGAGGCAATAAAATTAGCTTCACCGTTACATGACCTAGGTAAAATCACCATTCCTGAACGTATTTTACATAAACCCGGTAAGCTTGATGACGAAGAATGGAAAATAATGAAAACACACAGCCATTCAGGGGCTCAATTGTTAGGTAAATCTAAGGCAAGTCTTTCTAAAGTTGGTGCTAAACTGGCGATGTATCATCATGAAAACTGGGACGGAACAGGTTACCCTGAAGGCTTAATAGGTGAAGCTATTCCTATTGAGGCACGGATTGTTGCTATTGCCGATGTATTCGATGCTTTAGGCTCTGAGCGTTGCTATAAGGCAAAATGGAATGATGAAGATATTAAATCTTTTTTAATCGAACAAAGAGGGAAAAAATTTCAACCGCAGTTAGTTGATATTATGATTAATCATTATCAAGAGTTCCTCGATATTCGTCTAAATTTATCTGACTAATAAATTGCTAGTTAAATTATTAAGCTAATTTACTTGAGCAACAATGTTTGAATTTTTTATTACTTTGACAAAGGCAAGGTTCATTTCTTTTCGGATGTGATATTTCAATATGTTCAGCGATATCACCATCGGCGTAGCGCCATTGATGGTTTTCTAAAGTAAAGCGTGATACTTCGCTCATTTGATAAAATGTTTTGTTATGAATATAAAGCGCGCAAAACTCTACCGTCGGCAATAACAGCTCTTTATCAACTGAATTATCAATATTCTTTATATAATCGCTGTGTTTAATGGTAAGTTTTAACCATTGAGTTTCTTCAGCCCAAGATTGTATCTCTTGAATTGATTGTTCTTTTTTGCTACTTGATGCATAGGTTTGATAGATATAAGCTGCATTTTTAGTTGCATAAGCACTGTATCTCGAACGCATTATTTGTTCAGGGGATACCGCGACATTAACGCCACTAATAATTAAGTCACAACATTCCTCAAAAGGTTGTTGGTTTCCGCAATAGCAATTCATGTACATATCATTGTATTAAATAAAATTATGCTCAATATCATATCAAGTATTGAAAACTTACACTGACAAATATACATAATTTAACGTATTAACACCGGACAAAGTATTTATAGGTATTAATGTAATTGTTGATTGCTTTTTAATACGATACAGGCAGTTTGACCTTTTTCAGCATAATGATTTAATTGAGCCAATTCGTCATCTCTTAAAGATGGATTATATAAAATAACAGCAGCACAATTACCATTACCTAGAGCAAATTCGATATTTTTAATATCAATTTTAGTTTTATTGGTATTCACTTTTAGGATCTTACTCACATCAATTTTGTTCGATTTTGATAAAATTGCTAATGATTGACCTTCAGGGTTTATCATTAAAATCCATTTCTTATTTATCTCATGTTTTATACAAATATCTTCATATTGGTCGGATAATTGATGTGAATTTTCAATACCCCTTACATCTATCCAGTTGCTAGGTTGTACTAGTTCTAATTGATTGTTGATATTTAAATGATTGATGTTCATAACGTTTACCTTATAAAGATTATTTGAAAACACTATACTGTATGAATTAACAGTATAGTGTTTTGTACAGTGTGGCAAGTATATTTTTTAATCTTTATGGAAATATTTCTAAGCTGATCTATATTCAGTAGCTCGAATTAAAATAATTATAAAGTAAGTAGGCATTCTTAATGGAGCATCAACTAGAAATTGGACATGAAGTTAGACAAGTAAAAGATTCACTCGATAATTTACAGGACGTGCTTATAGATGAAAATTACTCAGACGACTCTTTACTCAGATTAAGTAGAGCGTTGAAAGATATCAATGAAGAAGTTGATATGTTGACAACGGTTATGCAAATAGGGCGAATGCAAAAAAACCGTTAACTTAGTTTTTTATTATTTATTTGCTTACCTATTAACGTAATAATCGGTAACTAGGTTTTAATTATATTGCCGAATTCCTAAATATTCTTTGGTAGCGTTATAAATTGAGGGGTTATTGTTCGAGTTGACTTAACTCGTTAATTCTATTTCTTGTTGTGATGATATAGCACTTTTTGAAAGCGGCGGCTGCGCCAGTATCAGGAGAAATGTGTAGGTACTGCCAACGGCAATTGTTTTCTCTGTAAGTAATGAAGTTTCTCTGTGAGCGCTTAAACATTTCTAATGCTGAACGTCTCCCTGTTACGAGGGCAAACTCTTCTAAGACAAACACTTGGTTATTGATCCATGTTTGTAATTCTCTATCAATTGCTTCTTTTACTAAATCTAAACATTGAGATAATTCTGCGGTGGTATTAAAGCTTTTATCACAATCATCTAATTTTTTTGGTTGATATGCGAATGCATTGCTAGAAAAGCATAAGCTAATAATCATTAGTATGTAAAATATATTTCTATTCATTATGTTGGTAATACTTTTTTATAAGGTTTTACGGTAACTTTATGATAAACGCCAGCGTCAATATAAGGGTCTTGGTTCGCCCATTCTTGTGCTTCATCTAAGTTAGCAAATTTTGCAATGATTAATGAACCAGTAAAACCAGCATCGCCAGGGTTTTCTGCATCGATAGCAGGACAAGGGCCAGCAACTAATAACCTTCCTTGTTGTTGAAGGTCAGTTAATCTCGCAATATGGTGTTCACGCACTTTCATACGTAAAGGCAAACTATTTTCAACATCTTCGCTATAAATTAAATAATACATAATAATCCGATTTTAATGGCTTTCTTCATTATTTGTGGTTGCTTCATTGCTTTTTGTTTCGTCCTCTTCTTGAGGAAGATATTTATATAAAGCAAAAACGGTTGATATAGCAAAAACAAAGGTTAAGCCCATCAATCCAAAGACTTTAAAGTTTACCCAAGTTTCTAGAGAAAAATTATAAGCGATATATATATTTAAAATAGCACAAACAAGAAAGAATATTGCCCAAGCTAAATTTAATTTCCCCCATATTTTTTCAGGTAATGGTAATGATTCACCCATTAATTCTTTGATAAGGTTCTTATTGAAAAAGCTATTACTCACCACTAAAGCTATAGCAAATATCCCATTAATAATGGTGACTTTCCATTTGATAAAAGTATCGTCATGGAAAAAAATAGTCAGGCCGCCGAATACAGCTATTAAACCGAAAAATATCCAATTTCTTTTTGGAATGGGTTGTTTTTTTACCACGTAATAAAGTATTTGTATGGCAGAAGTCACAATAAGTGAACCTGTAGCCCAGTATAAATCACCAAATTTATAGAAAACAAAAAAGATGACCAGTGGCAGGTATTCAAAAATAGCGCGCATGAATAATTTTTTTAATAAAATTGTGGGATGATTCTAACGAAAGCGAAGCTTTTCTCCAACACCTAATCCTCATTTATTAGATAAAAAGAGATTAAATATTATTTAATCTCTTTAAAATTAACTAGGATGTTAATGGCTTATTTAAATTTGGTAACCAAAGGGATCGTCAATTGAATGTGAAGGTTCAGTAAACCATTTTGCACCAGAATCTGTAATATAAAAATGATCTTCTAATCGAACGCCAAATTCGCCAGGAATCACCAACATAGGTTCATTTGAAAAGCACATACCTTTGGCAAGAGGTGTTCTGTCATTTCTGACTAAATAGGGCCATTCATGAATATCTAATCCAACACCATGCCCTGTTCTATGAGGACATCCTGGTGTTTGATATTCTGGCCCCATATTTTGACTTGCAAGGTAATCCCTTGCCGCTACATCTACATCGCCACAGGCTATTCCTACGTGAGCTGCATCAAAGGCCGCAAGTTGTGCTTGTTTCTCAATATGCCACATATCGCGTTGTCTTTGATTCGGTTCACCAAAAACATAGGTACGGGTAATGTCAGAATTATAACCTTCTACTTGGCATCCTGTGTCAATAAGCACCATGTCATTTTTTTCTAAGTTTTTAGGTGTTTTAACGCCATGTGGAAATGAAGAGTCTTCACCAAATAAAACAATACAAAAGTAAGAGCCTGCAGGAGCACCTACCTTTTTATGGGCAGCATTAATAAATGACTCGACTTCTTGGGTTGAAATACCTTCTCTTAAAATGCGAGCAACAGCCTTATGCACTGCTATGGTCATATTTTTTGCTTGTTGAAGTAAAGCTATTTCAGGGTCTGATTTTTGTGCTCGACATCCTGCGGTAATTATTTTCGCATCAGAAATGACTAACTGTTGATTAAGCTTTGCAATGCCATCAACAATAAAGAATGAGGTAGATTCGTCAAAGGCAATATTACCTTGTGTGATCCCTAATTTTGCTAAAACATCTTTAAACAATTGATAAGGAGATTCATGTTCTTGCCAACCATTTATAGTGCTTGAAATAGTCATGTATTGATTTAATGTGTTTACTTCAAAATAGGGCGCGATATATTGAATTTCACCCTCAGCAGGTATTATCGCTCCTACCATGCGTTCACTCGCATACCATCGAGTACCGGTAAAGTAATAAAGGTTTGTACCCGCATTCACATAAGTTGCAGCAATATTATTTGCTTTCATTATTTGCTGCGCTTTATGAATACGTTGTTGATATTCAGCTTCAGAAATAGCTGTTACTTCTGCTGTCATATTGGTAAGTTTTGCTAACTCAAGCTCTGTAGTTGATCCGCCAACACCTATTGTCATTTTCACGCCTTATGTTTGAAAAGTTTAACGTGGCAATTATGGCATGGTATTAAATAAAATTTAAGTATTTTATACAATATACATAGGTGTTGGTTGCTATTTCTATTAATATGAATATTACTTAAGGTTTAATTATTCTTGCTCTATTAAATTAATAGCTAATTGGTAGAGTTCAGGATCGTTAGTTTTAAAATGTTCAACACGATTTACAGCCTGTGGTAAATTTAGTTTTGCTGCTTTTATCAGCCACATTAAACCTAATTTAGGATTTTCTTCCGTACCTTCACCTAAAAAGTACGCTCTTCCCATTGCGCCCATTGATTGGGCGTGTTGAAAAATTGCTGCTTGTTTAAATATTTGAAAAGCTTCTGTAGGTTTCCCTGAAGCTCTCAATTCCATTGCCTCTGAAAATAATTGGCTTAAATTTGCATCGGACAAAGGGGGATCGAGAGAGAGTTTTGTATCTGGTTGAGTTTGTTCTTGATTTAAAATTTGTTCTTTATAATCATCAACACTAACTTCTTCATTTATCTCATCAATTGAAGGATTAAAGTCAGTTTTTAATAGTGTTGAATCTTTTTTATCAAAAAATTCCTCGCTTTCAAATATATTTTTAATATCAGTACTTTCAGTTTTTCTTTCTTTGATTAAACAAACCATTACTGCATCATAGCGTGAATTCAATTGTTCTATCGTGTGTTGCTGCTGAGTAATTTGTTGTTTGTAAAAAGCAATATCTTCATGAAGTTGGTTAAGGTTGTTTTGGTGTTGCTCTATTTGTGAGTTATGGTTGGTTTTTAGAGTATTAATATGCTCATTATTTGCATTATCTATTCTATCTTGTTGATTTTTGCTTTGTTCCTCGAATTTAGATAAGACTGACTGAACACTATTTTCATAATTGTTTTTCATTTTTTCGAACCAACGAAAAATTTGACTAGGTACTTTTAAATTCCCTTCAGTTCCATCAGGCATCTTCTATCCACACGCTACAAATTCTAGTATTAATTACCATAATAATTGTTTGTAATTAAATCAATAAGCAATGTTGTTAATTTTTAGTTTAGTTTCTATTTATAAGCTTTGTTTGATAAATAAGCAATTTCAATTATTTTCCTCTGTTTTCTTGCTAAAACGAAATTTTGTTATACCTTTCAATATAATGAATAAATTTATGACCTAAGGGATTCTGGTTAAATGTACACATTACCTTCAGAAATAACTATTGCCCATGTAGAAGTTTGTAAGTCGCAATTGCTTGAATTTATAGAGCAGCATAAAGACATTACTTTTGATGACAGTCAAATAACTAGAGTTGATACTGTAGGAGTACAATTGATATTAGCTACTATTAATTATATTACCGCACAAAATAAATCCCTTACTTGGCAATGTAGCTCCACAATACTTAATCAAAGTATCAAACAACTCGGCTTAAATGATCCAATTTTAAATCAATACTTCAAAGAGTCATTTTGATGGTATTTATTGTTTTTATTAGTAAAAGGAAAAAGTGATGACCAAAATTTTGGTTGTAGATGATTCTAACTCTATACGCGACATGGTTTGTTTTACTTTAAAAAGTGCAGGATATACAGCTGTTGAAGCTAAAGATGGTCAAGAAGGGTTAATGAAAGCTCAGATTGATAGTTTTGATTTGGTTATCTCAGACGTGAATATGCCTAATATGGACGGTATTACATTGTGTGGGGAGTTAAGAAAACTACCTAAATTTAAGTTTACACCAATATTGATGTTAACGACTGAAAGTTCAGGAGATATGAAATTAAAAGGTAAAGCAGCAGGAGCAACAGGGTGGCTAGTTAAACCTTTTAATCCAGAAAAGCTTCTTGCCACAATTAAACGTGTAGTTCGGTAAATTATTATGAGTGTAGATCTCTCCCAATTTATCCCTAGCTTTTTAGAAGAAAGCTTTGAAGGATTAGAACTCATGGAATCAAGCTTGCTCAATTTAGAGCAAGGTGATGATGAGTCTATTAATTCAATTTTTCGAGCCGCTCACTCAATCAAAGGAGGAGCAGGAACATTTGGTTTTGAACAAGTAACAGAGTTTACTCACTTGGTAGAAACCTTACTTGATGAAATGCGGGATGGTCGTCGTAAAATAGAACAAAACGATATCGAATTACTGTTGGAATCTGTTGATTGTATGCGCTTATTGATTGAATCAATAAGAGATGAAGTCGATTGTGATCACGATAAAATAGATCAAACATCAAAATTGCTTTCTATTGCACTCAATGAAAGTGAAAATTCAGAAAAATCTTCAAATAAAGAGACTACTTTAGCCAAATGTGATGAACACTTAGTTAAATCAATATGGCATATCGAATTTATTCCTGAGCACCATCTAGTGCAAACTGGTAATGATCCATTATTACTGTTTAGTGCTTTATCTGAGCTTGGAGAATTAGTAGTAATTGCTAATACTAAAGAATTACCATCACTTTTAGATATTGATCCTGAAGAGCTTTATCTAAGTTGGCATTTAACGCTAACTTCAACAGCCACCGAAGTGGAGATAAGGGAAGTATTTGAGTGGGTTGAAGATGAGTGCCAATTACATATTAAACAAGCACCACAAGAGGTTATAGTAAACGATGCCAATGAGAGTAAATCAATAGAAGATTCGTCAGCAATAGAGCAACCAATATCCCAATCATCGACTTCTCCTACAATACCTGATACTTCAATAGAACAAACCAAACCAGTTAAAGCTGCTAATTCAAATGAAAAAACAACCACTAAAGCAAAAGCTGAAGTTGGCTCAATTAGAGTCGGTGTTGATAAAGTTGATAATTTGATCAACTTAGTGGGTGAATTAGTTATTACACAATCAATGCTCTCAGAATTAGGGAACGATTTTGACATAACTAAAATTGAGCGACTGACTTCAGGCTTGGAGCAACTGTTACAAAATACCAAAGAATTACAAGAAAGTGTGATGAAAATTCGCATGCTACCGATTAGTTTTGCTTTTAATCGTTTTCCTCGTTTGATTCATGATTTATCTAAAAAAACAGGTAAAGAAATCGAATTAATTTTAAAAGGGGAACAGACAGAACTTGATAAAACAGTGATGGAACAAATAGGTGACCCATTAGTCCATTTAGTGAGAAATGCAGCTGATCATGGCATTGAGCCCGCAGAAGTTAGATTAGTCAATGGAAAAAGTGAAAAAGGCACGATCACTTTAAATGCTTATCATCAAGGTGGAAATATTGTTATTGAAATTAATGATGATGGTGGTGGAATTGACAGAAAAGCAGTTTTTGACAAAGCTCTAGAGAAAGGCCTCGTTGATGAAAATACTATATTAACCGACAGCCAAGTGTTCGACTTGATCTTTGAACCTGGATTTTCTACGGCGAAAGAGCTGAGTGATATTTCAGGCCGAGGAGTAGGAATGTATGTCGTTAAAAAGAACATTCAATCATTAGGCGGTCGTATTCAAGTGGAATCAGAGCCCGGTAAAGGTTCTAAATTCAAGGTGAACTTACCGCTAACACTTGCGATTTTAGATGGGCAGTTGGT
This sequence comes from Thalassotalea sp., assembly GCA_029249355.1. GTDB lineage: Bacteria > Pseudomonadota > Gammaproteobacteria > Enterobacterales > Alteromonadaceae > Thalassotalea_H. The sequence continues at coordinate 47 of JAQWHO010000109.1, read as the reverse complement.
TAAAGTGGGAACGGAAACTTATATCATACCTTTGATAACCATTGTCG